>JAUQYT010000097.1 GCA_030587605.1 Candidatus Njordarchaeum guaymasense | reverse complement strand
TGATGTCTTAACCCATTCATATGCGCCTAGAACATTAACCTTGATGTCTTCGAATCCGTGTTTCTTTAGGTGCTGTTTGATTTTTTCAACGACTTCAGAGGTGGTCATATTTGGGACTATCCGAACATCGATCTTTGTCTTGACTCTTGATGGAGTTATTGTCTTTGTCCCGGGTCCGGTCCATCCACTTATTATGCCGTCAATGTTAATGGGGCTTGGTTTGTATATCAAGTTTCTTGCCACAGCTTTGGCGTTTTTCACATCACTTCTGAAGTTCTTGACTTTGTACATGCTTTGCGTAGCTGCAAGAAGCATAGGAGCGCTTTTGTCTGTCAATTCGAGATCTTCTGTCGATGGGGGCTGCACATTATCATAGAATCCTTCGACGAGTACCTCATCCTGTCCACGCATAGAGTTGAGTGCCCAGAGAAGGCGCCACACTGGGTTAGGAATAATGTTGGCCATGCCTGAGTGTATGTCCGATGGATTCGTTTGGCATTCAAGCTCCATGTAGACTATGCCCTTGAATCCAAGGTTCAAGACTGGTGGAGCTCCTGGCATAACTTGAGTGGGAAGCCAGAAAGGTAGCGCTTCGCAGCGTTTGAGTTCATTTGATTTCTTTTCTGCGAACTCGGGCAGATGGACGCTTCCCAACTCTTCCTCACCCTCCACCCCAAAAACGAGATTGAAGGGTAGGTCCCCAGACACTTCAAGTATCGACTTCAACGCATTTAGCATACCCACAAAAGGTCCCTTCGAGTTCATGGCGCCCCTAGCGATCAGCTTTTCACCAACTATTCTCGCTTCGAAAGGGGGAGAGATCCACTCATTAAGTGGCTCGACTGGTTGCACATCGTACATCCCGTAGATGAACAAGGTTCTCTTGCTTTTCTTGGAGTGGACCTCGCCATGCACAACGGGGTAGCCTTGGGTGTCAACGACTTCGGTTATCCCGCCGAGCATTGTCTCAATATACTTCTGAGTCAACTCAACGATTTCTTTCATTCCTTCTCCGGTGGATGAGATACTTGGTTGCCTCAAGTACTCTTGTATAACCTTCAAGTGATCCTGGAAGCGTTCATCGATATAATCGTGAATCTTCTTTACCACAGACAATGCGAAATCACCCACTGACTACTCAGTTCCTCTCGCTCGACTAGCTATGCAAGGCGGGATATAAGAGCATCTGACCAGAAGGAAAGCGCCCGGAGAATTAACGTCCTAGTGAATATGAATATGAAACTTTCAGTATTCTTGGTCATGCCGACCTTCAAATGAATGGTGTCAGTACCCTCAGTGCTATGCCACCAAGAAAAGTCGCAAAAAGTATCTCAACCACTGTGATGAACAGAGCCTTCTTCCAGCCGAATTCCTTTCCTAGCACGGCGATGGTCGCAAGACACGGCACATAGAACAGCACAACAATCGTGAATACGATCATTTGCTCAGGAGTCATGACAAGCGCGAAGTTGGTCGTCCCAAGGACCGTAGCCAGCATCACTAATGTTAACTCCTTCCTCAGAATACCAAAGATCAATGCTACTCCTGCTAGTGCAGGCAACCCAAGCCAGAGTACAGTCACAGGACTGAAGAACTCTGTAATAGGTCCAAGGAGCCCAGCGACTTCAATCAGTTTAATCATGAAGCTGCCCGCAATCACTATTGGCATGGCTATCTTTATGAACTCCCACATGCCGAACCAGGTTTGTTTCAAGACTGTTCTCATGTGAGGTAACTTGTAATCAGGCATTTCCATCATGAGGGCCGTAGGCTCGCCTGGCAAAGCCTTAAAAGCTACCCTTCCAAGAAGAAAGACTATCACCAGATTCAGAGCATAGAGAAACAAAGCCCATTGGATTCCCACGAAGGCACCCACAAGACCAAGGATGACAACGGTCCTAGCAGCACATGGTACAAGTGTAGTCACAAACGCTGCCAGGAGGCGTTCTCTTTTGGTTTCCAAAATTCTGCAACCTAGGCATGCAGGTACGTTGCAGCCATAGGCGAGCATCATTGGAACAAAGGCTTTTCCATGCAACCCCATCTTGTGCATTAGTTTGTCCATCAAGAAGGCAATTCTGTTTATATAACCCGAGTCCTCAAGGATATAGAGCATGATGTAGAAGGGGATTATGTAGGGCAAGGCTACGGTAACGGCGGCGATCAGTCCTTCCATAACCCCCCAAGCTAAGGCTGACGCAATCCCCAGTCCAAATAGGCCTTCAAATACAGGGCGCCAACCATAGAAAAAGTTGGTTAATAGATCCGAGAGGAACCCCCCGAACGTGAAGACTGCATAGAATATCGAAATGAAAATCATAAGCATCAGTGGATATCCTATGATTCTGTTTGTCGTTATGTTGTGAAGGCGTTCCTCGATGAGTGGCTTCATTGGGGATCTAATCTCTTGAACATCTCTAGCGATAGATCCCGCCATCTCATATCGTTCGGATGTTATTACCGTGGAACAGGAGTGACCATGGATCCCTTCAAGTTCCTTTGCCAGCACCTTAGCGTTCGAGACTATCTTATGGTCAACTTTGTTTGTTTCTCTTGTTATCTCGGAGTCGCCCTCAAGAAGTTTAACTGCCATGAACCTTTCTGGATATGTTGACTCGTATTTTCTGAGTTCTTCTGTTAGTTTGCCGATTCTCTTCTCAATTTCTTCCCCGTGTTTCAGGATCTTGGATTGCTTGTGTTCACCTTCAGTCAAATGGTTCCATTCTTCCTTTTCCCTATCTCCGTCTTGTCTGCGCTTCCTTCTTCTCTCCTTTTCGATGATTCTCAATGCTTTGTCTAGGAGTTTGTAGATGCCGATTCCTTTCACTGCAACCGTCGGAACAACGGGAACTCCCAGGAGCTGCTCAAGTTTCCTCAAGTTTATCTTGATTCCCTTTCTTCTTGCTAGGTCCATTTGATTCAAGGCTATGATTAAGGGAGCGTCCAACTCCATCAACTGCAACGTGAAAAACAGGTTCCTCTCCAAGAGAGTAGCATCAACTACGTTTATCACTATGTCAGGCTTCTCACAGATGATGTACTCCCTGGAGACCAATTCCTCCATGGAGAAAGTTGAAAAAGAGTAAATGCCAGGTAAGTCAACTACGTCAATCGTGTATCCCTTGAAATGAAGGGTCCCTTCAGCTCTCTCAACCGTTTTCCCAGGCCAATTACCAATATGCTGGTGCAACCCCGTCAAATGGTTATAAATAACGCTGTTGTGAATAAAGATGCCATTTGCAAGCATGAAGTTCTCATTGTCCTCCACAGTCAGATCATACACGTATCCGTCATCGGTGTCCACATCACTGATCCCTTTTATATGGTCCCATACCACATCACTGAAAGCAAGGTTTTCCATCAAACTCAATGCTGGATTTTCACGATTAGAATACTTCCTATAAACTTTCACGAGCCTTCTCAGGAATTGCTTCGTAATGTTACGCCTTTCGTTTTCGAGTGCACTTATATGAGCGCCCTTCACGGCTTTCCAGCCCAAATCTCTTACGACTTCCAATTGTGTTAAGCCTGCTGACTCACGTGCTCGCTTCAAAACTCTTCCAATACCTTTTATCTGTTCCAGCCATTGAGCCCTTTTCTCGCATGGTTTCCCAACATATCTTATTTCATGATAAGGGATCCCGGCAACTTGCCTGATGCTTAGCCTTGAGGTTCTATTAATCAGAGCGAGCAGAACTACCAATCCAAGCTGTAATTCTACACTCTTCGTAA
>JAUQYT010000082.1 GCA_030587605.1 Candidatus Njordarchaeum guaymasense | reverse complement strand
TTGACAAGCCTAATGATTTTCCTGTCAGGGTTCGCGCTTGGATCACGGAACGGCATTATTGTGGGGCTAATTACTGAACTCGTCTTTAGTAATCTTAACCCGCTTGGACCGGCGCCACCTGCTATTCTCTTGACTCAGGTTGGCTGCATGATGTTGATCGGAGCTGTTGGAGGTGTGATTGCGAGGTTTTCTGGTGGGAGTGACACGAAGTTGAGCTCATCGCTGAAGTTGGGTGTAGTAGGTCTCTACTTGACTATATTCTACGATCTTGTAACTGACTTTGGGTTCGCTCTATCTTTTCCAGTGGCCAACGATCTTCTATTGAGTTATGTGACTGCCTTGATTGTTGGTTCGCCCTTCATGGTTGTCCACGTATTTAGCAACGCGCTTCTCTTTGGAACAGTCGGTCCAGTGGCCTCACGGTACATGGTGAAGATGATTCAGAATGGAGGAGCGTAAAAGTAGATGAAACAGAGAAACGCCGTCATCCTCATTCTTCTTATCACAATTCCCACAGTTAGCATAGTGACGCTGTACTGCTATTACGCTGGTCTTGGCAGCGGCGGCGACGGCTCCAGTATAATTGGTACCCAAGGACCATGCTACAATGTGACTGTTGTTATTTCCTATGGGAGAGACTATGGCTATGGCCTTAATCAGACTTTTAGTGGGCTCAGTTTTCCTAATGGTACTACGGCATTTGGAGCGCTACTTGGGATTGCTGTAGTAAATCGCACGTACTACGGGTCGTTGGTTCTGGTAACTGGGATTAATAGTGTTTTCAATAATGTCACTGCGAATTTGTTTTGGCAGTATTATGTTAATGGCGTGTTCGGTCCTGTTGCTTCAAACATCTACCACTTGGCGAACAACAGTGTGGTAGTCTGGCGTTACCAGTCATCAAGATTCTCATGAACAGCAAGAACTGCAAGCAGGATAGTGATGAATTATATGCAAATGAAAGTGAGAAGAGAAGCGATTCCAGTTCTACTCCTGATTTCGACCCTGCTGTTGGCGTACGGCTTTTCTTCGGTTAGTGCGGCTGAGTCACCGATTTGGGGTGTTAAACCAGGTCAGAGTGCGCAGTGGCTAGTCATGGCATCAAGCAATGTGACCACTATGTGGTATTCAGAGACCTTCAACCCTGTCGGCAATTTCAGCGCCCCGGTTGGCTCAAGTATCAACTTAACGGTGACGAGCATAGTTGGTGGTAGTTGCAGGGGAAACGTCGCTGTGGGCGGTCTAGTCCTGACCAATGTGTCGATGGCAGAGATCTCTTTTAACCTGCTGCTAGGTTGGTATCCTTTTCAACCCGGCTTCGTGTGCCCAGTGAACTGGGATGTTCAGAAGGAGAATGCCACTGGCAACTGGTTGACGGTGAAGGAGTCGAAAATTGGAAACATCGAAGTAATCATATTCCAGGGTCTCCTAGGAGGCTCCACTGGCACTATTCTGACTTATGATAAGGCTACAGGGCTACTCATCAATGGTTATGGTTCTTTTGGCAAGTTCATGATCGAGGTGACTTTGATGTCTACCAGTATCGACATTGGTTCAGTGCAATCTGGGTATCAAGAGCTTGGAGCAGGCTATGTTCTGGTTGAGGTTGCAACGATGTTGGGAGCTGCAGTAGTCATTACTGTTTTCATCTTAGTTATCAGGCGATCAGCCAGCAAGAAATAGTTGATTCATAGAATGCTGCGTCAGCTTCTACTCGTCGCCTCTCCCCTTTTTTCTCATTATTCTTGAAGCGAGCGCGCACAGTTCATCTTTTTGCGAGCATTCTCATTGCGTTCAGGAATATTCTCATGAATCTAGGCTCATCTACGTTTAGGCACACTTTCATGTTCTTGGTCCTTGATTTCATGAATGTTCTTCTTTCAGCAACCGTCATTCCTCTCGTTACTTCGCCCTTGGTTTCCACGTCGACGAACACCTTCTCCATCTTGGCTAGTGTGTTGTCGACGGCTATTGCGACTGCTAGAGGATCGTGTAGGTTTCCTCCTTCCAGTTTGAAGGTTTGCTTTTGAAGGTTCAGCCATGGTTCGACATATTGACAGATGTGGTCTAGCGTTTTTCCACCTGTCGACCTGAGAATCTCTAGGTGTTTGTCGGTGAACAGAGTCTTTGTTGTGACATCCAATGGTATGAGCGTTATGGGCATCTTGGAATTGAAAACGATCTTAGCTGCTACTGGGTCTGAGTAGATGTTAAACTCGGCGGTCGGCGAGACGTTGCCAGGAACTGTTACTGCTCCACCCATAATGTAGACTTCTTTGACGTTTTCGGGCAAGTCGGGTTCCATGATTAGTGCTGTTGCTATGTTTGTGAGGGGACCGATACATATCAGAGTTATCTCTTTGGGCTGCTTTAGTACTATTGATGTTATCAGTTCAGCGGCGGCTTTAGCGCTGGGTTCACCTTTGCTTTGATCTTTTAGTGGTTTTATTGCGCCTTTTGCAACTTTATTACTGGTCTCGCCAAGTACACCAAGCAGGTTGACTGCGTTTTTGTAAGCTTCCCCTCCAACAACGTTTCCGAAGACCGTGGTGATCCCTTCAACTCTCAGTTCTTTCTGCATTGTGAAAGCGAATGATATTGCCAGTCCGTCTTCGATTTCCGCATTACGTGTTCCCAAACCGATATCGGTGTCAATGATTGCCTTCTTCAATTGATACACCTTCTCTTTTTGTATCTTCCATATCAGTATCTCTTGATTAGTATTTTATTTTTGGTTCTTTTACTCTGACTACTACTATTGCTGTCGCTATTATTGTGACCACGACGTTTAGCATGAATAGACCCTGCATCCCAATGAATAGGTCAAAACCCAGTGAGATCGTCAGGTAATCGAACAATAGTCCGCCGACTATCGGACCGAATACCAGTCCGAAATCATTGCACAGCCCCAAGAAGCCATATCTCGCTCCGCGTTTTCCAGGGGGAGTGAGATCCGCTACCAGAGCTGAGATTGCTGGCCCGCTTGTACCCGAGATTAGGACGAAGATACCTATCACCGTTGTAAACAGCGCTAAATTGTTTGCCAGACTGAGACCAAGCCAATAGAATATGCTCGAGGCTGTTCCGACTAAAAGTATTCTGCGTTTACCATACTTGTCAGCTAGGCTCCCACCTAGAATTGCTCCAAGTGCCCCGACTAAGCCGAAGACCAAGTAGATGATCGCAACATCGGCAAGTGTGCCACCGAAGTAACTTATCACGAATATGGGGAACATTACGTCTACCATTGAGAATGTGAACATCAAAAGGAGATTCGCGACTCCAAGGAACAACATGACCCTACTTCCCACGCGCATCGTGGAGTCAAGTTGTTGTTCCGTAGACATCTTGTCGGTTCCCTTCTCTGTCGCCGAGGATTTGCTCTTGTTGCCATTTGTCTCTGTGTAGTCATTGTCTGCCACTTGTTTTCCAGTTATCTTACGAGGCTCTCTTAGGAACAATAGACTTAGCGTGGCGCCTGCTAGGGCGAATAGGCCACAGACGTAGAAGACTTCTTTGTATCCCCAGACGTAGGCCACCATGGCTCCCAGAAACGGCGCTATCACTGTGCCCACCTGATATGTCATTGAGACAGCGCCTAGTGCCTTGGCTCTATCCTTTGTTGGTATCGTGTCTGCTATAAGTGCGTCTGAGGCGGGCCAGAGTGTGGATGATGATACTCCTTGGGCGGCTCTGTAGAATATGAACTCGTACGCGGTTGTGGCGGTTGAGTAGAGGTATGCGACAAATGAGTATGAGAAGAGGGCTGGAACGATCATTTTTTTCCTGCCAACTTTATCGGATAATCGTCCCATTAATGGCTGGAGTAGCGCCCTCACGAGCGCGAACATGGATGTGAATAGACCGACTATGAGCATCGTTCCGCCAAGAATGTTGTATAGGTAGTTTGGCATGATCGGGGCGAACATCGAGAAGCCGAACATTACAGTCATGTTTCCGAAAGCGAGAACAACCACGTTGCGATAATGGGCGAAGGTCTTGACAGAACTTGCCATTAGGTACCAAGCT
This sequence comes from Candidatus Njordarchaeum guaymasense, assembly GCA_030587605.1. Taxonomy (GTDB): domain Archaea; phylum Asgardarchaeota; class Njordarchaeia; order Njordarchaeales; family Njordarchaeaceae; genus Njordarchaeum; species Njordarchaeum guaymasense. The sequence goes on along the minus strand of JAUQYT010000082.1, from coordinate 4,969 downwards.
TCCAGATCGCTGGTTTCTACGACTCATAGAATAAGAAGCAGAATAACTAGAAATGCATTCAGGGGCTTTCCAGCGCCGATGGAAAGAGTTTGTGGATTACTTGAAGCGACTTGATTGCCTCAGCTAAGGGCAATTCAAAGATAAGTGGTGAAGAATATTCGTTTCGCTTCAGGAAGTCAAACATTTCGACTATTGGGAGCTTGCCTTCGCCGAGTGGCAGGTGATCCTTCAGGATCTTAATGTCTTTCTTCTTTTCCTCATGGTATCCGTCGTGCAAATGAATTTCTATTATTCTGTTGAAATTGTCTTCAAGAAATCCCATTATTGTGTAGTCGCCTGAAGTGCCTGCTAAGAGGTGTCCCGTGTCGAAGCATGTTGATAAGTCATATTCGTCGATTATTCTTTTCATGAATTTGTAAGGGAATTGTATGTTTTCTATCGCTAGCTTCCCGGGATCCAGTTTGGTTGATTGGAGCAGTTCTTTGATGCTTGTTTCGGCAAAACCCGATATATGATCACATATGAAATCCCTATATGCGGATGGAAACTTCATCTCTGAGAATTCTGCTGCCGTGGCTCCCGTCGCGTGGATGACAAATGCCTCTGGTTTAAGAGGTTCGCAAAGTCTCACAGCCTCTGCTAGGACCTCAACTGAGGCTTTGCGCATGAATTCATTGGGTGATGCTGGCTCAATAGAGTACAGAGGTAGGTGAACGGTGTACGAGATTCGCTCAGTCTCTTTGATCCCTACTAGTTCTTCAATAGTCTTCTCATTCATGGAGCCCGGAAGGAGAAAGCCCATGTCTAGACCCAGTTCGATTAAGCGGAATCCCATTTCGATGCATCTCTTTACTAGAGAGGGAACACTGAAGCGACCTATGTCGAATGTGCCATCGTCTGAGAACATACTTGACATTGTGGAGAGCTCGAAGGGATTAATTCCAAACCTCAAATCGAATCACTTCTTCGTCAAGGATTATGGGTGAATGAGAAAAGTGGATGTCAACATATTGGATTTTCAACTACTTATGAGGTTTGCCTAGCCGCATCTGCGATTTTGCAACATGAAGGGCGAATACTGGTTTTGACTAGGATTTCTATACTCAGATAGCAAACCCTTATTACGAATGAATTATCAACAAAAAGGAAGATTGAACCCCAAATGGGAGGAACAGACCTTGTGCAATTTCTGTCTTAAACATGGAGCTGGGAGCAAATGGTATCTGAACGTGCGAAACTACTCCAAAGAGCTCTATGATGAAATCAATGCATATCAATGGACAACGGAACACTGGCGAATCAACGACAAGACATTTTCAGACGGCGTCACAGGATTATACGACCTAGTAAAAGATCCAGTGAGAGGTGCGCCGATTAGGAAAACATGGAATGACATACTTCACAAGGATACTCCACCGCAGAAATGGCCTGAGGGACACATGGTTCAAGTGGTGACTCTTGAAGAAGCTAAGCAAATGGTAAAGATAGCCGGACCTGTTACTAGGTTCCAGTGCATTTGTAGGAAATTCATTAGGAACACGACGGAAAAGGTTTGCCTTAACTTTCTGAAACATGCGGAAGTCGCAGAGATGTTTCCTGACCATATCTACAAAGGTGTCGATAGACTATCCCCTGAGGAAGCAGGTTCGTTCTTGGAAGAGGCAAATGAACGTGGTCTTGTGCACACTGCCTCGGCGGTCCCAATGCCGTACGTGGGTGCAATTTGCAACTGCCATTATCCTGAGTGCGGCATAATGAGGCCTAGGATGGATCTTGGTATTGATTCCTGTTTGAAGGGGCATTACGTCGCCTCTGTGGATATCGATAAGTGCACAGGTTGCAAGACTTGCCTTGCTCGGTGCCAATTCGGGGCGATGCATTTCTCACAAGTCTTGGGGCGAGCTCAAGTCACCCAGTTTCGTTGTTTTGGCTGTGGACACTGCTCTACTACTTGCCCAGAACATGCAATTCAGATGATTGCTAGAGAGAGCATCCCTACTCTAAGGGAGGTGTGGTGAGTATATGCCAAGAGTCAAAATCAGGTGGCTTCGAGAAAAATGTGGTAGACCACAGGATTGCGGTAAGTGTATGCAGGTTTGCCCACATGCAGTGTTCGCCATGATCCCAGTGGATCGACAACCTGGAAAGCTAAGTGAGAAATATGATTTGCTTCCGTGTCTCGACAGCTTCTGCACACAGTGTAACTTGTGCATCAAGGGGTGCCCCAAGAACGCGCTAGAAATCAAGGCCAAATAATCCGTTTCAGTGTAAGCTCCCATTCCCGTAAGCTATCTATTCCTTTTTCCTCTATCCACCGTGAACGAGGACCTCTCTTTCCTCTTTTTCGAAATCCTTATATGTTCTGTGCCACATAACGATACGCAGATTTCCCAAGTTGAGGGTGGATTGAGGAAGATTGGGGGAAACTGATTCTCCTGGCAGAGATCCATATGAAGATGTAGGACCGTTACTTGACAAGATACCATGGTACAAACCCCTTCTCGTGAGAGTCGGCATCGGGTACAGGTACAAGCCAACGATTATTTTTTCCGTGCTCTGGGTTGCTACAGAAGAGATCATATTATTACTGGGTGGTGTACCGCCACTTGTCGTCTTCACGGACTCTGGTCATATTCTGGTTCCGGTCGCCGTTATCTTCTCGGCTTACATAATGAGGTATATGATAAACTGGTTCTGCCGTAGCTTTAATTTACTTAAGGCTAGAGACGATGACCCGGAGCATGGAATGGGAAAAATGTTTCCCAAAACAGAAGCATTCGAAAAGTATCGGAAAGAAGTGGTAAGAAGAATATTTACTCGAAAGGAACTTCTTTTCAGCTTGATCGCTGTCCCCGGGGTAATTAATCTCGCGCAGCCTTGGGCATGGCAGTGGGCTCTACATGGCGGTCTGGATTATCTGGGTCGTTATCTCAACGAATTCACAGCAATAAGTGCCTGGGTTGATCTTTTCTGGTTAGCGACAGCTTACTGTTTCGTCGGTGCCGGCATGTGGGTCATTCTGGGGATTATGTGGTCCATACGCTCGCTAGGGAAGGTCGTCATACCAAAAGGTCGTAGGGAGGGCAGACAACACGTGGACACAACCACCTCAGAAGAACTCAGTGACCCACAGAAACTTAGCCTATTCTGGAGGTTCTATGAATCAGTCACAGAAATCGGGAAATTCATGTACAGCTTGTGCCTGAGATTCATACTGGCCGGCTTCATTTATGTGAGTATCGTTATCTTGGGTGATCTCCTCAAGAATCCGCTCGGTCAGGTTTCCCCAACGGGCACTCTAGCATCAATTGGAGTACTGTCAGTTGCTTTTGGACTATTCGTTTTTCCTCAGCTGAGCATTCATAACGCTCTTGTTAGATACAAGGAACAGGCTAGCCTGGTCGTTCACGACCTGCAAAGAGAGCTTGAAACGTCTTTTGTCAAAGCCCTGGATCGCTTGGAGTCTTTGGGGGAAGAGAAATCAAAGTGGAAGACAAAACAGGAGCTGTGGGAGGATTCCAGAATTATCGATGAAACAGTCAAACATGTGGATAGCGTTGGCACGTGGTCATTCAGGTTCCCATCTGTTCTCAAACTGCTGGGCGCAGCCCTAGTGCCCCTTATAACCGTTATCGGGCAGGCACTTCTCTCCGGTATACTGAACCCCCTTTTACCAGTGTAGTGAAGCCTTCTGAAAACCCAACACGTCGTGGAAGCGATTTGTCGAGACGCAGAACCCTATCTAGTCTTCTATTTCCTCTTTGACGGGAAGCTCCATTGACCTTGCCACCAATGTTATCACGTCGTAGACCGGTAAGGCTCCTTCTTCTAGTCGTCCAGAAGCGTATTTCAGATTTGTCTCGCAGAGAGGACAGGCTGAGACGACTGAGGATGCGCCAGTTTGTCGTGCTTCGTTGACTCTTCTTAGTCCTATGTTTATGGCTTCTTCGGGCTTAATGGTGAAGAACCCGCCTCCCCCGCCACAGCAGTTGGAGTTCTTTCTATTGTTTTGCATTTCTATCAAGGTGATGCCAGGTATCTTCGAGAGCATTCGTCTTGGTTGTTCATAGATTTCGCCATGTCTGCCTAGGTGACATGGGTCGTGGTACGTGACTTTCATCGACAGGTTCTTGGTTAAGTTCAGTTTTCCATCCTTAAGGAGTCTGTCTAGAACCTCTGTTACGTGTAGGACCTCAGCATTGAATCCGCTAATTGTTTCAGGGTAGGTGTTCTTGAGCATAGTGTAGCAGCCGGCGCAGCCTGTGATGACTCTCTTTATGCCAGCGTCTTTCAGAGTTTGAGCGTTGTGTTTAGCGAATTCTTCGTATAGCGACTGGTTTCCATCCCAGTAGGGGTGGTTGCCGCAACACCACTCATCCTTGATTATGGTGAAGTCATATCCAGCCTTGTGCAGCACTCGGACAATAGCTTCAGCTATGTGAGGGTCGTGGTAGGAAGATACGCAACCTGCAAAGTAAGCATTCTCACTCTTTCCTCTCATCGGTACGTCCTTCGGTAGCCAGTTGAACCTCTCCGAGTGAGGTTTTCCATAGGGGTTCTTTGACTGCTGGATCGTGGAGTCCATCTTCTTGTGCTCTAGTAGCGGCGCTTTCCCTGCTTTCGTCAGTTCTGTCCGAGCAACGCGGATTATCTCTGGTGGGTCAAGAAATCCTGTGGGGCAGATTTCGGAGCAGAGCTTACAGGAAGTGCAAGAGTAGAGCCTTTTAATGACCCCCTCCGTTATTGGATGCCACTGTTTGAGTTGACCCTTGAGGAAAAGCAGCTTCCCTCGTGGGGTCACCGACTCCCATCCCTCTTCAACGTAAACGGGACATTTTGCGACGCAATCGGCACACCAGTTACATAGCATTATAGAGGGTCTATACTCTTCAATTGACTTGTGCTTGATTTTTTGCGGTTTAGCTACGGCACTGCTTGCCATGATCTAATTACCTCCTACTTTCTTCGG
>JAUQYT010000037.1 GCA_030587605.1 Candidatus Njordarchaeum guaymasense | reverse complement strand
GACGAAAAAGTATTATCGCAAAAATCTGTATTGCACCTTATGCACAGAAGATTGTGAAAGTTGTAAGTTTTGAGTCTCTCGTTAGCGATGCGCACTAACATCCGACGCTGAAACTGCTCAGTCGATATCTGCTGAGAGCAAACTCGTAGGCTCTCTCAACCGTATCTATTCGCTTGTCCCATGTGAGATGAGTTGTTGCATATTGTTTTGCACATGCTTGGAGGGCTTCAACGAGCCTCTTGTTCTTCAGAGCGAAAATCAAAGCCTCGGCCAACGCTTCCGGGCAACCCGGTTTCACCAGTATTCCTGTTCGCATATTCGTTATGATATCTGATGCTTGGCCCACTGCCCCCGCCACTACGCATCTCCCTGCAGCCAGGTATTCAAGAAGTTTTGTGTGCGATGCACTCCTGTGTATCCTAGTATCTCGCATGGGGAGAGCAGCGATATTAGCCATCTGGAGTATCTTTAGCAGAGATGTCTGCGTGACTCTGCCAAAGAACAATACCTGCTCAGTGATACCAAGTGATTTCGCGAGTACCACGAGTCTTTCACGAATGGGTCCGTCTCCAATGATCAGAAGTTTTGTATTTTTCCTTTCTCTGAGCACATACCGCATTGCCTTGATCAGCAAGTCAACGTCATGTTCTGCTTTGAGGGATCCAACGTACAAGATGGATTGGTCAGGCTCGCATTGTGGCAAGTATTCATTTGCATCCGAAATTCCTGGAAAGTCCTGGAGAAAGATTCCGTTTGGAACATAGAAGACTTTCTTGTTCTCCACACCCAATTGAGCTATTCTTCGTTGTAGAGTTCTGCTCGCTACCATGACTGCGTCGGCATAAAACGGGATCTTTCTCTCAAGCCATGTAACAGTGAGCGACCAGACTTTCTTCCGCCAATGCATCAATGGCATCTCTTCGGCATACCCACCAACGCCTTCCCAATCATCACAATCAAGGACCAGCGGGATCTTCGACGCAAGCCGTTTCAGAATAGCGCTCATAGCCCCGTTTGGTTGAGGTTTGGAAAGATGGACAAGAACAGCGTCCGTTCTTGACACCTTATAAACCATTTCCAAGCACGTCCTAATGTAAGGGATCAGACCTGAATGTGAACGACAACCAATTGGGATCATCCTCACTCCATCGCCGGGTTTTGTTTTGACTGGTTTCATAAACTGCGGGATAATTACTGAAACATCGTGTCCTCGTCTTGCAAGGCACTTGGCGATTGGGATGGTCCTTCCGACAGTTGTTGAATGCTCGACTGCGGTACAGCTGATAATACAGATCCTAATATCTATCCACCTCTGACAGCTGAGACACACTGATACTCGTAACGAGTCGCTAGTCTGATCGAAGACCGTCGTAGGTTTTCATAGAAGATGCCGCAAGTAGGTTTCGTATCGGGTTACTATTATATCCCAATCGTATGCCTTCGCTCTTTCAATGCAGTGATCTCTCAAATTCATGTCGAACGCTGCGACGATCTTCGCGCCTATCTCCTCCGCAGAAAGCCCGCAGAGGAGCCCGTTTATCCCAGGTTCAATCAATTCTCTTGCGGCGTTCCTGTAGTGATCGATTGTTATGACCGGCAATCCACATGCATTAGCTTCCATGGCCACGATGCTTGAGCCCTCACGAGTCGAGGGCAATACGAAAACCTTCGCTGCTTTCATAAGTGAAAGCACCTCTCTATGGTCCTGTATAAACCCAAAAAATTCCAGATTCCTTTCCAAGCCGAGATGAGTGGTGAGACTCTCTAGTTTACTTCTCTCTGGTCCGTCGCCTATGATGAAGCATCTTATGTTTGCGATCTTCTTCCTTACCACCTGCATCGCGCGCAGCAGAAGATCCACATTCTTATCTTGTATTAATCTGCCAGCAAATATTACGTCTGATTCGAGCGAGGATCTCGGCGTCCGGCTTATGTCGTGAAAGTCTAAACCGTTAGGGATAATTTCTACATTCTTTACTAGACTTTGAAGCCTTCGTCCTGTCGCTTCTGAGACAGCTATGTTCGCAGAGGCTAGGCGTGCAGTTACTTGCTCGATGAACTTCCCGATTATTCCTCTTCGCCCGAGGTATTCGTACCAGTAATCTGCCCATAACTCGTGCCACGTGATCACAAGTGGCGACCTTCGGAGCATTGAGTACGACTTAGCAGCGAAGCATGAGAAGTATGGAAACTCCTGACAGTCTATTATGTCGAACCTCTCTCTAAGCAAAGGCGGAAGCAAGGCAATTCCAAAGGCAACTGCTTCCTCGATCGATCGTTTGCCATCAACGTAGAGTTCTAGGGGCGAGCACACGCGGTGCAGGAATATTCCATCATACTCAATGTCTTTTTCGCCAAGGCCCTCATACCACCAAGTCAGACCAAACCAATGAATCTCATGGCCTTTCCTGACTAATCTCTTCGCGATATCATGCGTTCTCTTCTCCGCTCCACCTTTGACCCAGGGGTAGACTGCGTCGTAGATATAGGCTATCTTCAACTCAGAAGCTAGGAAGGTTCATTTGTCAAGTCGGGAAGATGAGACTCGTTGCAGTCATAAGTGAGCGACTTGTTCCGTCTCTCGCTTTCGCGAATAGTCAGCTGATGAACGCTCAGCGCAGGCGCCGTTCATGCAAGGATTTGATCATATCGGCCACAAGACCCAGCGAGAAGAACTGTGTCCCTATGCTAATCAGCAAGACCGCAAGGATAGCTGTAGGAAGACGTGACACAGTCCCTGTTAGTGTCCACTCGACGATAGTCCCCAAACCAAGCAGCAATCCGACAACGAATGAGGCCGCTCCGAGACCGCCAAAGAAAAGTAGGGGTTTGTAATCTCTGACCAATCTCAGAATGATTCCGACTATTCTTATCCCATCTTTGATTGGATTCAACTTGGTTTCTCCGAGGCGTTGGTAGTATGCTATTGGGACCTCAAGTATTCTGGCACCTGCGTTATAGGCCTCAGCAAGCATAGCGGTCGCAAAGGTCATTCCACCCGATTTTCCAAAAACAGATATCAGACCTGGATTGAGTGCCCGCATGCCAGTCTGTGTGTCAAACACGCCTATTCCTAGAAGACTGCGGCAAAGCCATGAGATTAGACGATTTCCAAGTCGATTGGTTGATGTCATGGCTCCCTTTTCCATTCTGCCGAATCTGTTTCCCAAAACCATGTCAAAATCACCTGTCAGAATCGGAGACGCAAGCTTCGGAATGTCGTCCGGATCATATGTTCCGTCAGCATCCATTAGCACCACGACACTGGGATCAAAGCGGGTCACAGCATACTCGAATCCCAAAGATACGGCGTCACCGTACCCATGCCTTCCTTGCCTCAGGACTTGGGCTTCCCGATTCTTCGCGATTTGAGTAGTTCCATCTGTAGAGTTCCCATCGACAACGACAGTCACGAAATTTCGTCCTTGCAGTGCCGTTTGGATATTGTCAA
>JAUQYT010000339.1 GCA_030587605.1 Candidatus Njordarchaeum guaymasense | reverse complement strand
GTCAAATACGTTCTCCGTATGGCAAAGAAATACCTGAGCACGTTCATGTGTTTGTTTTGCCTCCTCTCGTGCAGGCAAGTAGGGTTCTTGATAGACCTGATTACTTCGAGAAAGCTAAGGTGGCACTTGCCTATTACGAGCGAGCTTCTGACGTTCTGGATATTGGTTGCTCAACTCACTTTCTCGGCTACATCTTGGACGGTTTTATTGACATGGGAAGACGCGACCTTGTTCATCCTTATGTGAAAAGCGTCTTCTCCCGCCAAAGGAACAACGGCAGCATCCCGGCCCTTCCAAACGTGAGGTGGACCTGCAGTGTTGGTCTTGCTCAGCTGGCAATAGTCGGATACAAGTTAGGAATGTATCGGGAGGCAGACAAGGCAGTAGATCATCTATGCAAGCTCCAGAATTCGTCAGGAGGATTCTATGGGAGTTATGGGTTTGGTGCCAGCTACTTTCCGCGAGAAGAAATAAGTTGGGCCAACAAGTTCTTCTTGGACGTGGTTCATCTGAAGACCAGGCTACTTTGTGGTCCAGACACTTATGTCCAACCAGACAAGCATAGACAACCCGAAAAGGTCAGCAACAAGCACGAATTGCATAGGTGTCTATTGGCAAAAACAGCCTCAAGAAACATGAAAGTTCTAGACAGAAGAGGATGGTTTGACACGATAGTTTCCCACCAATCACCCGATAGTTTAGCCAACGAAATCCGAAGTGGCCAGTTTCCCGTCTGGTGCAAGCCTCTTCTTCAACACACTTCACCCAGCGATTCAACACTCGAATTAGGAAGCGGTACGGGTCAACTCTCTGCGATTCTCAGCGTCTATGGCAGAACTCCTCACCTCTTAGACTATTCTATGGCGAGCCTAGAATTTGGGAGACGTCTCTTCCGAAGGCTGGGAATTGAGGGCCATTTCTACTGTGCTGACGTTCTGAAAGGAATACCAATGCAGGATGGTTCTGTCGATTGGGTTTGGAGCAGCGGAGTTCTCGAACACCTCTCAAGTGTGGAAATAGCGACGGTACTCGAAGAATCCGTGCGAGTCTGTAGCAAAGGAGTGATGAGTCTGGTTCCGAACGCAAACTCGATCTTCTACAGACTTGGAAAGTTCCAGATGGAGAGAAACGGGACTTGGCCTTATGGGAGAGAAAACCCTGTGTTCACGATGAAAAACTACTTCGAAGCCGCAGAGCTAAGAAACATAAAGGAATACTCTGTCGGGGCATACCACTCACTTGAGTTCTGGCGATCCAATACAAGAGAAATCAAATGCTTCTATGACAGTCTCAGTATCATGGAGCTAGGAAATCTAAACCAGGGATATCTGTTGTTCACTTACGGGGAACGATGAAGACGTGCATCAAGATTCCAACGCACTACCTCAAGCAGTTCCGGTGTCTCGTCAATAGCCCGATCCCGAAAACTCCTCTGCCGTAGCGGTCTTTCTAACCGCTTGCACGAGAAGAGCGGGTTTGACCCAATTTCCCCAAAAGGCACACTTTTCTGCGTGCTTCCGCGACTTCGCCTTATCCAGATCATAGGCCTCAATACGGGATACTTTCAGGTTTGCCTTCGCCAGCAATCTTGCCAAGCCAAGGAAGCTTACGGGGTAGTAGGGCTGCGAATTGCGTGATATCTCAGCCATGATTGCCTCGCTCCTCTCGCGTAGCAAGCCTCCAAGCAGCATTCTCACAAGCCTGATGTTCAACATAGATCGGATTAGCGTCCGACGATAATCGAGAAGAGATTTCTTGAGAAATACGGAAAGCACCCCCGGGTTCATAGTGTTCCGAAACTCGACAACGACGTTTTTTGAAACTCTTCCCATCTCCTTAAGAGCTTTGAGCATATTAGGAACGAAAAAGATGGTCGCAAAGCAGAGGACACCTTCGAAAGTGTCATCTCGAAATGGCAATTCTTCAGTGTCTGCCACAACGAGTGAGACAGTCGGATCTCTTTCTTCGCATTTTCTAAGCATCTCACTTGAGATGTCTAGTCCCACATATTCGCCTCCAGCTTCACGAATATTCGGGATGAACCTACCTTCTCCCGCACCTGCCTCCAGGTACCTTTTTCCTCTAGCCATCTGGAGAAGGTCAACAGCACGTTTCTCATACCCTTCCGAATATGTCCCAGATCGTACCTTGGTCGTCCAATAGGCCGGGTAGTCACTCTTCATGAAGAATCTCTTTGCTTCCATTTTGGTCTACCCATACTATTGCGATACTACAATATATCTGGCATGATCGCATAAGAGGAATTGTTGGTGCTGATCGGCCATGACGGACACGCAATATTCCAGAAGCGGTTACTTGATAGCACAGCGTTGAAATCCCGTAGAGTAAAGAGAGTCAACCAAGAAGAGAGACATGGCGAGGAGTAAGACAGTAGGGGTGTGAGAAATTCTGAGATCCGTCGAAGAATTGCAAAGAAGACGACGGGGCTGTCCACGGACCGGAAGCAGATGTCCTTGTCAAGAGAATGAACATAGAAGAAGGCGAAGAACAGGCACTGGAATTCCTCTTCATCGTTCGACGGAGACCATGGACAAATGAGACCGACTCCTAGAGTGAGCATTGTTTTGCCAACATACAACGGTGCCAAATACATACGTCAGTCCATTGATAGTTGTCTCGGCCAGAGCTATGGAAATATCGAGTTAGTAGTTGTTGATGATGGATCTACCGATGCTACCCCTAGCATTGTCCATTCCTACCAGGACGAAAGGATAAGGTACGTGCGGCACAAGGATAACATGGGGCTTCCACACGCACTCAACACGGGATTCGCGGCTGCCTCTGGCGACTATTTGACGTGGACATCCGATGACAACTTCTATGCTCATGATGCCATCGAGAGAATGCTATCGTGTCTAAAGAATAGGAACTGTGCCTTTGTGTATTGTGATTTTTATAGATTTGACGATCACGATCCGTCAAGAAGAAGAGTCATAAAGCTGCCTGATTCCCTGTCGTTGGAAAACGAAAACAGCGTGGGACCTTGTTTTCTATATTCAAGGGAAGTACTGAAGGCTGTAGGGAACTACGACCCTGATGCTTTCTTAGATGAGGATTATGATTACTGGATCAGAGTGTCAAAGAGGTTCTCTATGTTCCATCTTTCTGAACCGTTGTACTTCTACAGAGAGCATGGTGAATCTCTATCGATGTCAAGGTTTCGAGAGGGAACGATGGTTGGCATTCTGGTCAGAATGAAGAACGAGTTGCTAGACATGGATCGTGCTATCAACCTTCTTGTTGCCTTGGCCGCACAGAAGTATCCCCGATATCTAGGCATGAACAAGATTCTGGTTAGAATTCTGCACTCAAGAAGAATCAACCGAGTACTGAGGAGCTTCGAGACAGGAAAACTAACTCTTAAAGGGGCTAGACTAGCTCTAGAAGATATTGTGACGGACAATTGAGCTCCCACGTGACCTCACCTATTTCGAGGCTCGCCAAGAGTCCGATCACAATAGAAGGCAAGAATTGTGGAAGTTGATATGAAGATCCCATCTGTCAAGCTCTCATTTCCTCCTGAAGATGTCTCAAAGATAACAGGCTATGTGACTCAGATCCTGCAGTCGGGAATGCTTACTCTGGGGGAGTTCACCAGAAGCTTTGAGAAGAACTTCTCAGAGGCTGTTGCCGTGGAACATTCCATTGCTGTGAGTTCTGGAACTGCAGCCCTGGAGATTGCGTTGAGGTGCATAGGCGTCAAGCCGGGCGATGAAGTCGTCGTGCCAACCAACACCTTCACAGCTACAGCCGCAGCGATTCTGTTTGCGGGAGGAAAGCCGATACTTGTAGACGTGAACCGAGATACAATGTGCGTCGATGTCTACAATTTCAAGAAGGCTCTAACCGACAGGACTCGAGGTATCATCGTGGTGCACGTTGGCGGACTGATATGTCCCGAAATTGACGAGATAGCTGAGATCTGTCGAGAGCGAGATCTCTTTTTGATCGAAGATGCTGCACATGCGCACGGTAGCCTTCATAATGGAAGAGCTGCTGGCTCTTTTGGGGATGTTGGATGCTATAGTTTCTACCCGACCAAGGTAATGACGACGGGGGAGGGAGGAATGGTCGTCACCAACGACGAAGTATTAGCCGATAGAGCTAAAGTTCTGAGAGATCAGGGCAAGGAGAGTTTCTACAGTAACACGATAGTGGAGTTGGGCAACAATTGGAGAATCAATGAGATCTCTGCCGCGATAGGTTTGGTTCAGTTGGAGAGGCTACAGGAGAGGGTGAGGGACAGGAATGTTGTCGCAAAGATCTATGATCAAGGCCTAATGCGGACTAGTTCAATTTCCTCGCTGAAGATACCGCAAGGAGACTTGTGCAACTACTACAAGTACATAGCGTTTCTTGAGAGAGGAATCAACAGAGATAGATTCAAGCAACGGCTACAGGAAAGGGGAGTGTCGGCTACAGGGGAATTCTACTGGCCGCCGCTTCACCTGCAACCGATCTACCAAAAGCTGTTGGCGAACAAGCCGGGTGAGTTCCCAATCTCAGAGGACTTCTGTTCAAGAATGATTTGTCTACCTATCTATCCCCAGTTGTCGCACGAGGAGGCTCAATACGTGGTTGAATCAATCGTGGAAGCCCTTAGGGAGATGTAGGAATGACCAGTCTTGTTACCGGCGGATCAGGATTCATCGGCAGCCATCTTGTTGACAAGCTTCTTGAGCGTGGCGATGCTGTTCGAGTATTCGATCTGGCGAAGCCCCAAAGAAACGATGTGGAATGGTTTGAAGGGGACCTTTTGAATGAAGTAGACGTGGCAAAGGCTGCAACAGACATTGAAACGGTATATCACTTGGCTGGTGTTGCGGACGTGAACAGGGCGCTTGTAGACCCGAGTGCCTGTCTCCGAATAAACGAGGAGGGAACACTCAATCTACTGAAGGAATGTACCATCAAAGAGGTTGACCGGGTTCTTCTTGCGTCGACTACGTGGGTCTACGGAAAGACTACAGGAATCGTGACTGAAGAATCCCCTATCCCCCTCGCGGATAACATGTACACAAAGACCAAGATCGGACAGGAACATCTGATCGTTTCATGGCATAAACATTTCGGGCTAGACTTCACAATACTCAGATACGATATCCCCTACGGACCGAGGATGCGTTCTAACATGGCAATAGCAATATTCGTGAGAAGAGCCATGAAAAGAGAACCTATCACCGTGTTCGGCGACGG
>JAUQYT010000324.1 GCA_030587605.1 Candidatus Njordarchaeum guaymasense | reverse complement strand
CTCATTCACCTTTTCAACAAGACAACCTGTGTTCCAATCTGGGTTTACAACTCAGGCAGTGGACCTCACCACACGGTGGCCTTGTCTCGAAACGCCAAGCAAGTAGCTTTCGGTGGAAACAAACTGTACTTCCTGGAAACATCTGTGAAAGTCTTCGCTGACATTCAGAACGAGAATCCTGGAACCTACATCATAAATGATACGTTGGCATACATTAGATGGCTCAACGGAAGTACAGCCACAGGATCAGTCGATAGTTCGATATTCAACTATGATTTACTGGTTGTCTCAGTGGTCAACGACAGCGCGAGCCACTACTACACCTCGACGGAAAAACAGTTAATCGATCAGTTCCTGAGGAATGGCAAGGTCGTGCTTATCATAACGTCTGATGATCTTCATGCCGCAAGGGTGCAGATTTGCAACGAACTCCTCACATACTTGGGAGCCGGCGCAGCATTCAACGGCTACTATACCAACTGGTCATTTCATGTCGTAAACCCAATGCATCCGCTCGCGAACAACGTCTCCTCGTTCCCCTTGAGCGGCGGATATCCCATAGTCAGCGGGACAGGCACCACAACAATAGCCAGAGATTCTCTTTCAAACACTGTTCTAGCCGAGAGCCGGATCAGAAATGGAAGCGTCATACTGACCACTTGGCAAGTATTCTCAATGACAGCCAGCTCGTCTGACGCACGGCAATTCGTTAAGAACTTGTTATCATATTCATCATCTCTTGCTCAAGCGGCGCAACTGCCGGTCGCAGTCGGAGGATTGTTCGCTGACATCCAGAATGAGAATCCGCCCAATTACCTCATAAATGACGCGCTATCATTCGTTCGGACAATCGGATGGAATACGACCACAGGATCGATAAGCAGTGGAATAGCCAGCTACAATCTTCTGGTAATCTCGGCAGTCTATGACAATGCTAACCACTATTACACCTCGACCGAGAAGCAAATGGTCGATCAGTTCTTGAGAAGCGGTAAGATCGTGCTTATCATAACGTCTGATGATCTTCATGCCGCAAGGGTGCAGATATGCAACGAACTCCTCACATCATTAGGAACCGGCGAGACATTCAACGGCTACTATACCAACTGGCCGTTCCAAGTGGTAAACTCGTCACACCCACTCGCACACAACATCTCGAGGTTCTCTTTAACTGGTGGGCACCCAGTCATCACCGGTTCAGGCGCGGCAACGATAGTCAGGGACTCATCGTCAAATACTGTCCTAGCTGAGTGCAGGATAGGCAATGGCAAGATCATCCTTACAACATGGCAAATATTCTGCATGACAGCCAGCTCCTCAGACGTGCGGCAGTTCGTAAAAAACCTGCTGTCGTACACAGGCTATGTTCCTCAGCCCCAAGTGAGCCCACCCACAGTCTTGATCCCATCAAGCGGCAACAACGCAACAACCCCAGCGGGTTTCTTTGAGGAAAATGGCTTCAGCGTTATAACCCATAATGCCGCCAATGTATCCATTGCGATCTGGGCATCGAGTCCTCCAGAAACCACCGCAACGCTAAGTGGAAAGAGTACATACATTTTTCTCGAGATCGAGGGCACATTTATTCCTGGAACCAGTGTGATCACAGTCTACATATTCTACAATAGAACGAAGGTTCAGGGACTAGGCATAGACGAGCACAGCATGAAGCTCTATACTTGGAATTCGACAACCTCAACCTGGGAGGAGCTCACACAGCCAGATGGGTCACCAGCTAGCAACGTTGTCGTCTTGAACAACACGCACGGCTGCATCGTGGGCTACCTATACCACCTAAGCTACTTTGCTGTCTTTGGAACGGCATTACCAGTTGGAATAGGTACCTCGACTACCGTCTTAATTATGGCGGTAGCCGGCATAGTGGTAGCACTCTGTATGGTACTAGTAATACGCATGAGAAAAGGCGCGTCGTTACCTAAAGAGGAGTCAGATGAATGGAAGGCTGGACGGTCGGGGGCTGCAGAGTCCGCGAAGATGGCTGAGCAGAGATTTCTCGCGAAAGGGTTCTTGATCTGCCCATATCGTGGAACCAAGAATGATGCTGATATAAAATTCTGCAAGGATTACAGAGCTGGCATACAAACTTAGGTGACTCGATGACCCCTAGGATCCAGTGATCTCTCATACACCTTTTCCTCTTTTTCCTGACTCGAATCGCTTTCCTAGAAGCAAAACTGTAGACCCCAAAAGTTATTGAGACACATCGGGATTAGCTGAGTTCCTATTCTCAGTGATTCTATAATTCCCACTCCTGCGCCTTGTAGATAGGTTCTACCAGAATAATTCTGAGTTGAAAGGTTTTACGAGTCATCGGATGCATGGTAGCAAGTCGCGGCTATCGTTTGACAGGTTTCATCTCTAGGACTGCGTTGCACCAGTTCAAGATCAACGTTCAACACATGCATGCTATCGTTAACTTGTTATTCTAGTTGGTATGAGCTGTTAGTCAAGCTAGCTGACGAGGTAAGCTTGCCAGGTAGGGGGTGATCGCGTGGCATTGGAGGAAGCTACGGCGTACCTAGTGGCAATCTTGCTTTCAGCAATTACCATTACATACGAGATTGGCGCGAAAATGGAGAAAGTGCCAGTCAAGGATAAAGTGCTCGGCATAGCTTTCATCTGAATATGGCTTTCGATGATCCAAACTATGATACAACTCAGGCAAGGCCCCCAAGACGCTTTGCTTGTATCCTCGACGTGGCTTGGATTAACCGTCTTCTTGTTTGCCTTGTGCATCATACAATTTATCATTAGCTACTGGCTGACAACACGCAAGAAAGAATAAGACTTAAGTGCCATCATCAGTAGGACTAGACTTCAACAGTCCGCCTATGAAACGTATCGGGAATAATCACAAGTCGACAATATGAAGACAGCGCGCGCTAAACAAGGAAGTTGCTGGAAAAGGATCGGTGACTGAGATATGAGTCGAAACGTTCAAGTCAGGATTAAACGAAACTACGAGAAATGCAGCGGTTGTAGGAGATGCGAAATTGCCTGCTCGCTTTCTCACGAAGGGAAAACCTGGCCTGAAGCTTCAAGAATAAGAATCTTCATGTCTGTGCCAGGAGTCGAGATCCCACACTTATGCTTTCAATGCGAGGACTACCCGTGTGTTCAAGCATGTCCAGTAGAGGCACTGTCCGTAAACAGCCGAACTGGAGCTGTAAATGTTGATGCTTCGAAGTGCACCGCATGCGGGCAATGCATAGACTCTTGCCCCGGAAGTGTCCCACACATGCATCCAGAGGAAGACCGTACAGTTATTTGTGACCTCTGCGGTGGAAAACCCAAGTGCGTCGAAGCCTGCCGGGAAGGGCGATGGAACGCCTTGAAGCTAGTCCCAAGAGACAAGAAAGTCTCATACAAAGCCCTCGCGAAAAGGCCGGACAAACTCACACGCGAAGTAGCTGAGCAGGTCCTAGGAGAAGAGATAACCAAGGGGGTCTTAGAACGATGAGAGGCTACGCAGGCAAATACTTGGACATAAACCTATCCAACGGAAACAGCAAAGAAACAAGATTTCCAGATGAAGTTCTAAAAGATTACGTCGGTGGAAGAGGACTAGCAACAAAGATACTATGGGATAGACTCGGCAACAAATGGGAAACAGTAGATCCATTCAGCCCGGAAAACATACTGCTCGTGTTGGCAGGCCCCCTAACTGGTTACATCCCTGGAACAAAAGTTTGCGTTGCGGGGAAATCGCCTCAAAGCAACGGCGTGATAGGCTCAACGGTTGCAGGCGAATTCGGAGTAGAGTTGAAATGCGCTGGATACGACGGCATAATATTAACTGGGAAAGCCGAGAACCCAAGCTACGTATTCATATGCGACAACCATGTCGAAATCAGGGATGCCTCGCTAATATGGGGCAAAAAGGGAAGGGAAACGCTGCGTTTCCTAGTCAAGAAGTCAGTCGAGGAGATCAAAGCCATTAGATCAAAGCACGGCGAAGTAAAAGAGCCCGCGATTCTCTATGCTGGACCGGCGGGAGAGAACAAGACCAGGGTCGCAGCAGTAATGTCCAAGTACGCGCACGCCGCGGGCTACGGTGGATACGGCGGGGTAATGGGATCCAAGAACCTGAAAGCAATAGTCGCCAAAGGGTTCGGGCCACTACCAGATGTGGAATCCAAGGAAGAAGTGCAGCAAACTTATCAGGAATTCTCGAAAAGGAACTTCCAAATCGAAGGATTCAGACGTTATGGAACTGGAGGAGGAGGGTACACCACCGGAGCTGAGATGAGTTCTGAGCCAGTCAGAAATTGGCAGGAAGAATGGCACGACGAAAAAAGCTTCACAGGCGAAGAATTCGATAAACATTGGATCAAGAAGTACTGGGGCGACTTCGGCTGCCCAGTCACATGCCTAAAACTCGCAGTGCTGAAAACTGGTAGATTCAAGGGAGCAGTATGCGACAACCCAGACTATGAACTTGAAGCATTTTTGGGATCAAACCTCGGAATATTCAGCCCAGAACAAAACATCCACTTGTCATATCTGATCAATGAACTTGGATTATGTGGGATCCAAGGCGGAGCAGCCTTGGGATTTGCTGCCGACCTCTACGAGAAAGGAATACTCAGCAAGGGTGACCTCGGTGGAATTGATCTCGCATGGGGAAACGTCACAGCCTTTGCAGCTTTGGCAGAGAGAATAGCTCTAAGGCAAGGGATCGGCGACACACTTGCCGAGGGTGTCTACAGAGCAGCCTTGAAACTGGGTGAAATGAAAGGCATCGACCTAATGAAATACGCTGTACACTCCAAGGGTGTCGCCATAGGAGCACATGGAATCAGAAGCGGACATGATTTCCTCTCAAAGAATGTTGGTTACGCAGTCTCAGTGCAAGGCGGAGACCACACCTCATCGACCAATCTCCCCCTCGACGACAGTGAGCTATCCACGATATTCGCTGATTCGGCCACATACTGCGTCTTCACCACATTCGGAATCGAAGACACAGAACTATTCAGACTATATGAAGCGGTGACTGGATGGAAACTACCAGACTCAGAATGGTATAACACGAAAGCCATGAGAATACTCAATATGCAAAGAACCATGCTGCTGCTAGGTGGACCAGACGTGAGATGGAGACCAAAACTTGATGACGATAACCCTCCGAGATTCTGGGAGCCGCTGCCATCGGGACCATACAAGGGAAAGAAGCTAGACAGCAAGAAGTTTGAAAAGGACAGATTAAAATACTATGACGCAGTCGGCTGGGACGAGAACGGGGTGCCGAGACCAGAAACCCTAAGAAAACTAGGCTTGGAGAACGTAGAGGCGAAGCTCAAAGAAGTAAACTTGATAACCTGACAGAGTTTCATTTATATTGCTGGAAAAATACTGTGTCCCTAAAAACACTGGATGCAACAGATCTTAGTTGTCTTTCATCCTTTGCTAGGCGAGTGCCGAGTCTGCAAGTCCACAGGTGAAGAATGGTAAGCCAGCTTACCGCTACTTCCTCAAAGGAACAATTTAATCGAATCCCTACATACAAAACCCTGATGCGCCCAGACATTTCTTGCAGGAGACAAAGCGCTACTGAAGGAGGTTCGAGGGTTTGACTCAGAAACTAGAAGAATTACCAAACCTTAATTTCCACCCATTGACGCCAGTCCGCTGGACAGACCTCGAAAAGCTTTTCGGCGAACACGGAGCCTGCGGCGGCTGCTGGTGCATGTGGTGGAGGCTAACCCGAACACAGTTCAACAAGCAGAAAGGAAAAGCCAACAAAAAGGCACTCAAAAAGATAGTAGCCTCTGGTCAAGTCCCCGGCATCATCGCATACGATCACCAAGAGCCTGTTGCATGGTGCTCCGTTGCGCCAAGAGAGACATATAACTCATTGGAACGTTCACGGACACTAAAGCGAATCGACGACAAGCCCGTCTGGTCCGTGGTGTGCTTCTTTGTCGCAAAATCGCACAGAAACAAGGGCCTCATGATCAGACTCCTCCGTGCCGCAATAGACTATGCAAGACAGAGAGGCGGCAAGACCCTTGAAGGCTATCCCGTGGACCCGCAGAAGGGTCGACTACCAGACCCTTTTGCATACACTGGTTTACTGCGCTCTTTCCTCAAAGCTGGATTCACGGAGGTTCTTCGCCGCTCCAAGACTCGCCCAATAATGCGCTACACAATCACCTAAGCATTAGAAGGCAACGCACTATAGTTGGGACTCCATTCTCCGATGTATCTGCTTCGTGCTCTTCAGTACTGCACTTTTGGTTGCCTGCAAGACGAAGACTGCGTCCCGCCTAGCTTTCGAAGCAACTTCCTTGCTGTAACTCCTTTCCACGTAGAAGGCTGGAGCTCTAGCCTCCGCAAGCCATTTAGAAACTTCCTGTATCCTTGTCAAAGTATCGTCTTGGAGAGGCGCCCCTTTTTCTTTGGCTCCTTTTGTGAAAATCATGCCGACATCGTGGACCTTCGGGAAGTCTATGCCAAGTATCTTCAGGGCGCCTTTGAGTGACAGTTCAACAACTTCCTGAGATCGCCTCACGGTGAGATTCCAGTCTTTGTTTTCTACCGCAGTCTTCAATTCCCACCGCATGATCCTTTCAGCCTGAGTTATCAGTCTCTTGCCAAGGTCCTTATTCGAGCTCATAGTACGAATTCCTCTCCCAGCTTCAGATCAGGTTTCAAGTCCCAGTACCAGCTCCCATCTTCGAGCAGCACCTTCTTGGAGCCAAGAGAAGACAATCGCTTCTTCAGTGCTGAGAGCCTTCCCTTAAAGTAGTTGCTGGAGTCAAACAGAACAATCGAATCTTCCACCATGTCCAGAAAAACGTACTGGTTCTCGTCTGCCTCCCTCTTTGAGAGAATGAGATAGCTCAAGCATGGCATCAATCCTTCTCTTAAGTACCGCTGGTAAGAGGCGTTTTTCCTCATTCCTAATTCGATGTCAACAAACGGTTTCAAACGTTCATAGTGATCATCCGAGGCGTCTTGAAGTATAATCAGAAAGTCAATATCACTTTCCTTTTTCCCCTTTCCCCGCGCGACTGAGCCAAACAATACGACTGAGATAAGGTTGCTTTTGCACAGCTGTTTAACCTTCGACAAGAATTCCTGGATCAACGGATCATAAAACTCGTAGTCGTACAGCTTAGAATCAGCCATCCCTAACCGCCGCCGGCCATCAGTATTGCTTATCTCAAGTCAAACCGTCTACGCCCAATAATAAGATCATATAGCATTAATAAATGTGCGATTCTCCCTAAATAGAAACGAGCCGACAACCCTCTCGACCCAACGGAGCTCCCAAAACAACCTTACGTATCCCCACTAAAACAGTACACCCCGAGCACGCGAAACAATCCTTCATACATATTGCCTACAGTGACTTGCAGCATATTCGAGCGAAGTATGTACCATCATGTCTTGTTAATGATGTCTACTAAGATGATTCAGAATTGAAGCATCTTACCAGCGTTCGGATGCTTGTCAGTCCTACTGAAATATTATTCCGCCGCACACATTTATTGCCTGGCCCGTCACATAGTCAGAATCCCTCGAAGCAAGGAACACTGCAACGCCAGCAACGTCCTCAGGCACTCCAATGCGTTTCATGGGTATCTCCCCAAAACTATGGATATTTGAAAGCAACAACATCGCGGCCTTAGCCATCCCCTCATCCATGTTATACATGCTCGTCATAATGTATCCTGGGCAGATGGCGTTCACGGTAATCTTGGGGCCTAACTCCCTCGCCATCGCTTGCGTCAAAGCTATTACCCCGGCCTTTGATGCCGAGTAGCACCCTATTGTCGGTTGCCCAGCTTTCCCAGCATCTGATGAAATGTTGACCACCTTACCCAGTACAGAGCTGTTCTTCAAAGGCGTTTGCTTCAACATCCGTTTGCAGATGGCCTTGGAGACGAGCCACGTCCCTCTAAGATTGGTTTCCATAACCTGATCCCACTCATTTTCAGGGAGATCGATGAGCTTGTAGGGAGTTCCACTTATACCAGCATTGTTTACAAGAACATCGACTCTGCCAAACCTGTCGTATGCCTGCTTCGCCATTTCCTCGACCTGTTTGCTCTTGCTTATATCCGCTCTGACTGCAAGTGCTTTCCTTCCCAGTTTCTCAATTATCTGACTTGTCTCCTGCATTGCCTTCTCATTTCTGCCATTAACAATCACGTCAGCCCCTTCACTCGCAAATCTGATACTGATTCCCCTGCCGATTCCGGCGCTAGATCCAGTAACCAACGCCACCCTACCTGAGAGCCTATGCTCTACAAAACTATTCAATTTTCGACGTCCCTCCTAACCTCTCTTTCAATCAGATCCCTATTCTCCATGATATGTCACGTGACCGTGATATAAGCATAGTACAAACGCAGGTTTTCCGAAAGGAGAGAGGAAAACTTGCCAGCATTCAGCGCCTTCCTTGATTCGTTAGACGCAAAAACTTAAGAGAATAGCCAAAGAAATTGCCAAAGTATCGTTTCTCAAATGCAAGAAGTGAAAGAGGAGCTTAGGATGATTGAGATCAACCACCTTGAAGAAGTCACTCAGATCAAGCTGAGCCGAGAGATGAATGGAAAACCACTCTACTGGGCAGCCACCTACCTTGTTGACGGGCTCCTCATAGACAGTGGACCCAAACACACGGCCGACGAGCTGGTCAATTTTCTCAAGAAACAAAACGTCAAGTATGTCATAAACACCCACCACCACGAGGACCATATCGGAGCCAACTACGTTCTGCAACAAAAGTTGGGTATCAAAATATACGCCCACCCCAAGGAGATCCCATTAATCAACCAAGTCCCCAAGTTACTCCAATATCAGCAGGTTGTATGGGGGTTCCCAGAGCCAACGAAAGTCCACCCCTCACCCAATAAGATAGAAACCGAAAACTTCCGCTTTAACATAGTTGAAACCCCGGGTCACACTACGGGTCACATAGCGGTATTGGAATCGGAAAAAGGTTGGTGCTTCGCTGGAGACCTCTTCGTGACAGAGAGACCGAAGGCTTTCCGACCTTTTGAGGACTCCTCAGAGATCATAAAGTCAATGAGAAAACTTGTCAGGCTGCCAACCCGAAGACTCATCCTGTTCACGGCTTTGGGGAGAATCGTTCAAGACGGACGCCTAGCTCTTCAAAGCTGCGCGGATTACCTTGAGGACCTATCTCGAAAAGCGAAGGATCTCGCCAAGAAAGGACTATCGGTAACCGCTATTCGAGAGCAGATCATCGGCAAAGACACTTCGTTGGCTCCACTAACAGAGGGAGACTTCTCCGCCGACAACCTCATCAGATCTATACTGCGCTCGTAGAAGCAAACTGCCTAGTTCACATATTACTCAGACGCGTAGACTTATTTCCGTTTACTATGTCATACTCTACCATTTTCCCTTCTCTATCACAGACTGCTATCTGCTGTTCAGAATCATACGGATACCCTACTATGATCATTAATCTGCCATAAAAATGGTTTAGATCGCCAACTGATGGTCGGAGGACTCCAGAAGGGTGAGAGTGCGCGGTGCCCATTATGGATAGATCCATTGGAAGCATTTGCAGAGGAAAATTTGAGAAACCATGCCCATGAACGGCAAGGGGAGGTATAACAACCTCATCAATGTGAATCTCCTTCTTATTCACTCTTCCTCTCAGAAGCAGGATTCCTTCCCTAGGATGCTGGATCCTCGCGTAGGTCAGAATGCTGTCAATAACCGAGCGAATGATCAGGACGTGCTTGCCCGTTGAAATCACACACCTGCTTGTTTCGAGAGACCAGAATATGGATCTCTTATCTGGACTTCTATCTGAAGATCTCTCTGGACCCAAGATAACACCTAATGAGCGCAGCGGAGTTCATAACTTCTCAGCGCGCGCTCAATCAAGTTTTAGGAAACTGATCGCTTTCTCACTAAGTCATGACTTACTCAATATGTCAACTAGAATTATCCGGAATTGCAGTGTCTTCCCAGCCATTGGGTGCTTGCCTGTCTTGCCATAGGCTTCTTCGGGCCGCAAAGTGACCGTTTTCTCTTCACCCGGCTTCATACCGATTATCGCATCGTTGAAGCCCTTGATGACTTCTCCTGCCCCCAACTTAACGACAAGAGGCTTATAGTCCCGCTCCTTCTGAAGGATTCCTGCTCGAATTGCTTCCTTCTCCATTGACGTGTCGAAGACTTTTCCACCAGGAAACCTGCCAACATAGTGTACGCGAACGGTATCGCCATTCTTCGCCTCTGACATAGCAACTCACCTCATGGCGTATCTGTGGTCTGAGCAGGCTTTTCTACCTTCCGTACGATCTGTCTCAAGATATTGCCAACTCTCTCTTGTCAGAGTCTCCCATATGATTTCGAGGATCGCCTTGGAGGCTTGTGGACAGAAACTGCTATGAGGATACCTCAACCCAGATCGGCCCCGCATACGCGGTTCGACCATTGTCTCCAACTATCCGCAATAAGTAGAAGTCTGCGCCAGAGGTGTCTAGTGTAGCCGGATCTACTGGGTTGTCGCTAAAGCTGTTTATGTAGTATTTTCCGTCCAGCAAAACACAGTTCTCCAATCCATAAGATGTCCCCGTGATGGGAGTACTGTCGATAAGCGTTGCGTTTGCTACGGGGGATTCTATTGGGATTCGGATCAATAGGTTACCGTTCTTGAAGACTTCGGCGAAAGCATGCCAGTCTGGTACCCAGTTAGAGGTTACCGACGCTGCTTGAGGGCGCTTGTTCGCCTCGGGTGCCCCGTCCTGTGCAATTACAATGTTTATCTGCCGAGCGGTTGAGGCGTTCGCCACCTTCAACGTGGAGCCATCGCCGACGCGCGTCCCGTTAATCGTGAAGTTGATGAAGGGTCGTCCATGGTCGGAGGAAGCGAAGATCCTCTGATTCTCCAAGCCTGTGAAGACTGAATCTCGCGTGAGGTTCAAAGCGTACACCGCTGTTATTCCTCCCGGGTATGGGAAGTCGATGCGAGTATGCCAAGTCGTCCAAGGCCGCTGGTGACCTATGTAGGCGTTCGTATGCCCCAGTGAGTGCCCGGGTTGACCGTCATGCCCATCGCTTGAAGCATACATAACCATTCTGTATCCCATTTCAAACGCATCCATGACGCAGGTTCCAGGAGTATACACAGGCGGAGGATCAACGCAAGGTCTACAGCAGAGGGGATCCCGCTGCTCAAACAGACACTCCCCATGAACAGATGTGACTTCCACGATCTTGACGTACTTCGGGTTCATGTACGTCCAATCCTCTATGTACCCTGCCTCCGTTGAGTGATGGGGAAGCGCCAGTGCACGGCAGCCAGTTGAACTCGTAAAGTCGTCAAGGGCACTCCAAAGTTGCTGTGGATCAGGGATCACCAAGAAAGAGAGAACAGGGTTCTTGATGAGCCTGTCCCCGCTGAAGATACAAGTGTAGTGTCCTGTTCTAGTTTGACTCCATTCCATTCCATGAAGTGCAACGAAGCAACCGGGATCGTACGCGAGGTTGGTCGCCTGTTCTAAGTGATCCAGACCTCCGAGCTCGAACTGCAAGATTTCGCCATGATCTGTTAGCGAACAATAGTCTAAGCAAGCAACGTACCTTGCATAATAGTAGTAGTGTTCCGGTGATCCAGCGCTGTCAGAGAGGCCTGAGTGACCGTGGATGTCACCCCAATAGACCATTGGATCTCCG
>JAUQYT010000313.1 GCA_030587605.1 Candidatus Njordarchaeum guaymasense | reverse complement strand
GCCATCGCTGACTCATACGCGTTTCTGGGAGACTGGTTATGCTCCGCGAAGGGTATGAGTGATGAGCATATGCCCATGATCGTGTATGGGGCAAGCTCAAGATGGGTTGTCTTGCTGTTGATCTTGGACTCGTCAAGTGCTATGAGCGCGTCCTCTTCCTCGTCTGCGTCTAGGTACTCAACTATTCCTTCTTTGATTAGTTCAGTCCAGCTCATTTCGCCCCTCTTTATCTTCTCAGCGGTCTCCTCTGTGAGCTTCGATTTGCCGTTATGAACTGTTGCGAGGGGTCTCCTAACCCTTCCAGAGTCGCTATTGATGTATACTTCGATGTTGGCTTTCTCATGTCTGGGCGGTATGTAAGCGACGTTTACCTCAGCACTGATCTCGCCTTTTCTCCTCATATCTCGAAGGTTCTCGACGAAATCTTTGGGGTTCATTACGTAGCCGGCTATTGCTCCATCGACGAAGACTTTAGCCCCGCTCTTCCTAAGCTTGCGATCGGCTTTCTCCACAGGTATGAGGTCCAGTTTCGCGAGTGTTGACACAACGCCTTTGGGGTCGGTTCCAACGGAGATTATTGCTGAGAGTGCGAGGTTCTTGACAAGGCCGCAGTTTGATCCTTCAGGGGTCTCGTTGGGACAGAGCCTACCCCAATGAGTTGGATGCAGATCTCTGGCCTCAAGGTTCGGTTGGCTCCTGCTCAGGGGGGATTGGAGTCTTCTCAGATGGCTTAGGGTTGAGGAGTAGTTTGTTCTGTCAAGGAGCTGCGTTACTCCTATTCTGCCTCTGACCCAGTTCCCGGTTGCCATCGCGTGTTGTATTCTCTCAGTGATTATTCCGGGCCTGACCGCGTTGGCTATTGAAAGCTCAACCGGCCTTCTGATCGTTATTCTCTCAAGCTGGTACTTGAGGTCTCTTGTAAGGTTCCGGAAGGTTATTCTGAATAGTTCCGCAAGCAGTGGCCCTGCCAGTTTCAGTCTCTTGTTTGCGTAGTGATCTTTGTCATCGGTAGGCCTCCTTCCAAGCTTGAGTTCGACTAGCCTGTTTACTATCTCAGCCAGGAAGTAGGATTTCTTGAGTCTATCTTCTTGTAGTCTTCCTAGGTGTGGGAGGAAGTTTCTGTCGATGACAGACTCAGCCTTCTTGAGCCTGTACTCTGCTATCTGCCCTGGAGCGAGCCTGTTACCGATGTATAGGAAGGCATCGTTTGTGGATATTACATCGAGGCTCTTCTCGAATGATTCCGCAAGCTCGTTCTGGATCTCCTCATCTGCAGAGATCAGTTCTGCTATCTTGATGTCCGCCTCGGAGCCGAGGGCCTTCATCATGACAACGAACGGTATGTCCGCTGGCAACCCGGGCATTGAGACGTAGATGGCGCCGTCGCTCTTTATGGTGACCTCTATCCGTGCTCTGAAGCCAACTGTGGTTGAGAAGATCTTTGCTTTGTAGTTTGGATTCAGGCCAGCCTTCTCAATATCCACAAGAACGCGGTTCGGAGCCAAGTCCTCAAGAGCCACTACAACTCTTTCTGACCCGTTTATTATGAAGTAGCCTCCAGGGTCGAGTTGATCCTCGCCGACAGAGACAAGCTCTTCAGGTGCCAGTCTTGAGAGTGGGCATATCGCTGACTTTAGCATTACAGGAAGGTCGCCGATGTAGACGAGTTCTGCGGCGCCTTCCTTCTCCCCTATGATCGGGGTCACCTCAAGATGTAGAGGCGCGGCATAAGTCAGGTTTCTTATACGTGCCTCTGCTGGGTAAATTCGCCTCTCAGAGCCATCTACCTCCATGACCCTAGGAGTTCCTATCTCGATCTTTCCAAGCTCTATGGTGAAGGGGTTTTCCTCGACCTCGACGGGTATCTCCCCGACCTCATCTATTATCGATTGGAGGCCGGACTCGATAAATTCATTATAGGAATCTATGTGCTGCCTCACCAACCCTGTCTCTCTGATGAAGCTCTTCATTATGTCCCAAAGATGGGGTTCAGATATTTTCTGCAAGAATTATACCTGCCTAGTCGCTACTCTTCAACAACATAACGGTAGACAACTGTTTCTCCGGCTGTCGAACTCATCCTTACTATCTTCAGCACATCTCCAGGCTTCGCACCTATGGCTAGTGCAGCCGAATCTGATGCGCGTATGTAAGGAAGCTGGTAAGGTTTGATGTGATATTTCTTCAGAAGTTCCTCCACATCTTTCTTAGGCAGAATCGAATGTTTTGGAACCAACTCATGTTCGAAGAGGTGTTCGAGGATGCCGTCTTTCTTCTTAATTTCTTTACTCAATCAGGACTACTGCTCCCAGTCGGAGAAAAAGCTCCTCACCATGACCCTATAGGACTCTGATACCGGAGCTTGCTATTAGCAAAACTGGACATTCTAATAAATATTGTGTGGTCACGGATGGTACACACTTGAGAGCTGAGGCTCTATGTCCATGCCTTACCAGTGAGGATCCTTGTGGCTTGGTTGATTATCGAGAATCAACCTTGGTCAATGTCACCAAGGCTTTGCCGCCAGAAATTAGTTCAAACTTCAAATGGACTGTCGCTTGGTCAATGACTAGATTCGTGTGCGCTTGGACAACTTGAATCTTCAGGTCAACCCAGATTGTCACATTCTCTCTGGAAGCCGTCAGGAGTATTCCTCTTCTCTGAAATGCGAACTCCCTGAGACCAATCCAGAAGGTCACCGGGTTGGTGTCTGTTCCCAAAGTATTGGGCCTTTGAATCCAGATTGGCTCTTCCGGTTCTGTTTGGGCGTTGGTTATTCTGGCAAACTCCTCAAAATTTTGACTTTGCCCACTTACGTTGACAACGGATTTTGTAGTGTCAACAATATTAGACTCGTAGTATGCGGGATATTTTGATGGGGATGAGATGCTCAAGTTAAGCCCCACTGTAAGGAGAGCTTCTCCACTGTAGTAGTATATCTGTGGTGTCTGGCCAACAGTAATTGATGTTATATTAGCTATTCCTTGATTCCTAATCTCATTCAATAGTTCCTTGGTCTCTTTCAGAATACTGTCGGCTTCCTCTAGTTTCCTATCCGCTTCCGAGACTAACTTGTTTGCCGCCTCAAACTTCGAAGTCGCCTCATTCACCAGTACAGTCATTCTTTCAATATCTTGCTTCACTTCAATGAGCCGCAGGTTAGAGTCCTGAGATAGTCTGTAGGCTTGAGAGTATAGGTAACCTGACCATACGGATATGGTAAGGGTGATTATTATTGCCAGAGTAACGAAACGCTGTGTTGACGCGCCTGACATATCGCACCCTAATATCTAGGCTAACATCCAGAATTTAGCTTAATATATCGAAGTAAGCTAGATCACCTAGCCGCTATCTCTGGCAACGTTGTCATCCCTAAAGATGTGCGGATTCGGAACAGTTCGACTTAAATTTCTGGTGCCATTGCGATGGCGTATTGTATCGCAAAGAAACGGTTTGACGCGCCTTTTTTGGTCCTTCGGGAATGTCTTCCTAGTTGACTAGTCAGTTAGGATCAGTAGAGATTCGGCGGCCTATTAACAGTGCTGCAAGGCGATAGAGGATTCTCGCAGCTGGCCTTGAGAATTGCCGCTAGGACTCTTATCTCTCCTTCTTTAGTTGCGTCACAATGGTCTTGAGCTGATGCTCCCAATCCTCGGGTGTCATGTTTGGAAATGACCATGTGGCGTGGGGTTGGTGATATCTATCCAGAGACATGGTCTTCAAGTGCGGCGCGTAGTGCTTGAGCCCTGAGAGTGCGACCCATTCCAGATTGTAATGAATACCCATGAAGAGTGCGAGGTCATACTGACCCCTCCCATCCAGACCCTTCCACTCAAGATCCTTGAGTCTATTTGCAATATCAAGTACAGACATCGTCGATGCTTCTCTAACTCCTCTATTTATGAACTCACTGACAATGTGCGCGGTTGCCACAACTTGAGCCCTTGTCAATTCAGCAATCTGTATCGCATAATCGATAGGTTTTGCTTCTATCAGCTCGTCTTCGACCGATTCGTGTCCGACAACTAGTATGGGGCGCTTGGACCTCTTAATGGCTGCAACGATAGCATCGGGTCTGGTGATAGGAACGGCTCTCATCGAGCCTGAGACCTCAGCGGTCTGCCAGGGTTCAGCCCTTATCATTTAGCTTTCCTCGTCCCAATCATCCTTGGCAGCAGGGTTGGGTCTGGTGTTAGGCGTTCCTGCCAATTGTTTTCCTTCAGGATCTCAAATATCTCGTCCTTCATCGTTATCGGAATCTCGCTCTCTCTTCTCACAAGCTGATGTAGATCGTCCGGCATTCTACCGTAGAATTTCCTATGCATGTCTATGTAGTTACTTAGCTTTATCATGCGTCCCTTCGTGGTATCGTTGGGTCTCAGACACAGCTTGGCCATCACAACCATGGCCTCCTCTTTGGTCTCTGCTGTGTAGAAGAGATGTTCAGGTGTGGGACCTGCGTATACCTGAGCTCCTGTACGGGCGTCATAAACGTACCAGTCCTCTTCTTTGTCTCGTCTTCCCAGAAGCATGCGTCTATATTTTGATCCGTGAGGCCCGACAACAACTGGAACTCCCAGTCGCCAGAAGCCGCTTGCTATGGAAGCTGCCTTCTGTGTTATGGCGCCCCAAGCTAATCCTACAGCGCCTACACGATTATGAATGTAATCTGCGATCTCCTCATAGTTTGCTCTCAAATTGCGTTTTGCAAAGATGTTTGCTATCTTGATGGCAGCCCCGGCGATATGAGCGTTTGAGACGCATGAGCCGACGTTTATCAGGCCACCAGCCTCGAACGTGCCTGGATACGCTTCATAGAGTGATTTGCCTTCTGCATCTTTTTGCATGGCTATTGACATTGCTGAGCATCCTGAGGATACCACGATGTATCGGCGCTTGATGAACTCGTTAGCTATCTCTGCTACTTCTCTGCCGCCTCTTGGGTAATTTGCACACCCGACTAATGCTATCACGCCTGGAATCTCACCTAGGACTATTGGGGCTCCCACGTTTCTTATCTCGACATCCTGTATCGCTCCTCTTCCAACTCTGATCTTGGATCTTTCTCCCTTGAGTTTACTCTCTGCTGCTCTGGCGATAATGGTGTGTACTCGCACTTGATTCGGGCATGCGCTTTCACAGCGATCGCATCCAATGCAGACGTCGTAGAGGTCTGCGAGCCGACTGACGTTTCCGTTTGCAGCTTCATTGATCGCCTCCGGGATGGGCATGTTGTTAGGGCAGGCTCGTCTGCAATCACTGCATTGAGTGCACTTCTTGGCATCCTGTACGACCTCGGCGATAGACGGTATGACTTTGAATTTACTTCGTTGGGGAGCTACTCCAACTGCGACTTTGACGGCTACTTCCCCAACTTTTGCGGGATCAAGAAGAAGGGCGCCTGGATCCTTCCCACTTACCAAGTCAGCTACTATTTCTTCAACCTCATGATCGGTTCTGTTTCTCAATCCCAGACAATTCTTCTCGGATGATGCTATGACGGGTGTTCTGGTCTTCTGGGCTTCCACCAAGACATCGCTTCTGATGCACTGCTCATCGACAACTATGACATCGGGTATACCACTTCGGATGTATCGTAACTGCCATGAGATCGGGCCTATGATCTTGGCTTTTGGATTGTATCGTGTTAGATCATGAGCTGTGCAGCAGATACCTGTAACTTCGACCTTGTCGTTAAGTCCGGTTTTGTCGAGGTGATCTATGATCTCGACTGCTGATGGAACATTGTGTCCAATGACCAAGATTGTTGGTTTTGTGAGATCAACTGTTCCAGTACCTATTTCTGCCAATGGCGCTTCAGGATCGGCTTTTGGCAGGCCAAAGGCTGAGATCTGGGCGATATCAGCGACTTCCATCCCCACGAGATCTAGCATTCCTGCATGGAACACTTTGGATTCAAAGTCTAGCGCATTCCCCTCTTGTCCTGTGCTAGTTGCCGCAAGAAGGTGTGTGATCTGAGATTCAAGATAGCCTAGGACATGCTCTAGGTCTCCTAGAGTCTTAGGCCTAACGCCGCATACTAGGCGGATGAGCGGGGCCTCAAC
Source organism: Candidatus Njordarchaeum guaymasense (assembly GCA_030587605.1). Taxonomy (GTDB): domain Archaea; phylum Asgardarchaeota; class Njordarchaeia; order Njordarchaeales; family Njordarchaeaceae; genus Njordarchaeum; species Njordarchaeum guaymasense. Next base: position 7,175 of record JAUQYT010000313.1, on the reverse strand, counting down.
CTCTACGCCTACTGATCTCCCGACATCGAGTGGGAAATCTGTTCCATATTTGTTGATGAGATGCTCGACTAGGTGTCTTGCATGGCCGGTGTGTGTTGCAGCGCCCATGGATGCTGCGAGCAGGAATATCCTAGATTGCTGTGATGACATGTCTAATCCGCAAGCGCCACGTTTGCCTCTTGTCAAGTCGCATTTTCCCATGGTGCAGAGGCAGCATGAGTCACAGTAAGGCAGATACATGGGTTTGTATTTCTTCAGTAGCTTCTGATCCCACTCTCTCAGAGTGGTTACGGAAGGGTAAGGCGTTGGCCCCATAGGTTCAGCCCACTCCTCCTCGATGATCCTACCGATGGCTATTTCCAAACCCTTGATTTCAGCGAGGCCTGTCTTTAGCTCCTCCAGTCTTAGATGAATATCTTTTCTGGGCAAGAGACTAACCTCAAAAACGTCTAAATTGTCTAGTTGTGAATAATCAATTCCTTGGCTTATGGGAGGTCCGACTTGGCTAATTAACGTAAAACTGTCAATCTTAAACTTGATCGTGTGAAGTGTCTCCGCGCGGTGCCATGGTCTGTTAGGTGAGGGTAAGATTTTTGACTTCATCGATGTAACATATGTTGGAGAGACGGTCTTCTCACTTTACAATTTAGGAGGAGGCGAAATGGGTAAACCTAGACAGGTGAAGAAGCCGAAGAAAAAGAAGTAACCAACTTGTGTACTCCGGCGGAAGCTTTCGGAACATCAACAGTGCACCCATCCTCCTAATTCTTCGCCTCGGGGCACATGTTGCACTCTATCCTCCTCCGTTCTATTGATTCAAATTTCCTCTACTGCAGCAGATTCTCGTCTTCCGTGAAAGTTCATGATTTGGCTGTGAACTGGAATGGCTTAGCTCGAAGACGCCCTGCTTCCCCTCCGGAGACCGTAATATTGGCCCGTTGCTGCTATACGATTTGTGTTGTGCCTTCAGAGATGCCCTTATGACTCACTATCTCACGCTTTCTTTTTCTGTCAACTATTGCCTTTTCAAACTCCTCCATCAGATCCCATGTTATTTGATCGAAAAGTTCCTTGCATACAGGACACATGTCTCGGCTTCGGCCGATTATGCCTACGAGTGTATCTAGACGTTCCTGCTCAGCCATTTTTTCACTTCCCTGAAGTGCATGTCATCTAACCCATATTGCTCCAACTATTTAACAAATAGTTCCTTGCAGTGAGAGCGCCCCACTCCTCCAAGAATAAGCAACGCGGTACCCGCTAAGTGTTCTGAATTGAAGTCAGCGACTACTGCAATTAACATTGGGGTTGAACATGCCACAGAGAGGTCAACTACGAAAGAACCCACACGGTAGCGTCTAAGAGTAGATGTTCTCCCCTTCATCTGTGATTCAAGATGCCTGTGAGGCACTACCACAATTTCATGCTATACTTTACCTTGGAAAGGAGTTCATCAGGGTTTGCCTTTCTGAAGATGTACAAATGTTCATGGGCGATCTTGTAGAAGCCGCTTCTTTTTCCTCCCCATTTCTCTCTCGTTCCCTTCATCTTCCATTGAAGTTTTATGACATCTTCCTTGAGGATGAATCCTACATCAAGGAAAGTCTCCAGAACTCTGTGGGATATGGGTACGTAATGTCTGGATCTACGTGTGTCACCAATCAGTATCGCGCAGTGCCGGCCTCCCTTGAGAATTCGGAGTGATTCTTCGGCGACCGTCCTCATAGCTTTCACATAATCGCTCAGGCTGAGACTGGACAGATCTCCTTCAACCTTTCTTCCTGAGTATGGTATTATGCCTGAGTATGGCGGATGGGTCGCGATCAGGTCAACGCTTTCATCATCGATCAGGTCAAGATTCCTAGCGTCACCCACATAGGTCTTGATCCGTGTTTTCTTCTTGTTGTTCGTCTTGTATTGGAAGTTCAGGCGATCTCTGGTTATTATTACGGCATCTCTGTTTACGTCGACACCTATGCCATTTCTCCCCAGTAGTTTGCATTCAATCAAGGTCGTTCCGCTTCCGCACATCTGATCGAGGACAGTCTCGCTTGGAACGGTGTATTCCAAGATGAGGTTTCTGGGAATGTATGGTGACCAGTTGCCTCTGTATTTCCCAGTGTGCGTAGCCCAGTCTCCTCTATTTGGGAAGCTCCAGACGGTTTCATCTTCGTGGTTATAGTTCTCTGGGGGCCCGTAACGCTTAATGTTCCATTTCTTCCCAACTTCTATGGTGGTCTTTCCAATAATCACGGTCTTGCGAGCTCCAGTAAATTCCTCGTAATCCTCTTGGGTTAGGGGTTTCATGGAATGGTATTCTGCCATTTTCCACTAGCAGGAGTATCTATTCGGTAAGGGAGCTTAAAGATAGTGTGAGGAATCACTTTACGATCTCCTCTGAACTTTGACGACTTGACATGACTTGACACAGCAGTACATTCGTCATTCAGTATTGTTGTCGATAAGGAATCTCAGCTACAGATAGTGACTGCAAAATCGGAGAGGGCTAGAGCACCAACAAGAATCTGAACCGTGCAGTGAAGTGTCCCTTGGGGGAATCTGCCATTGTAATCTCTATATATATGGAGTTGGAAAAGCTGTGGATCAGCTTCTCTTTCCTTAAGAAACCGATTGTAAACGAGACGGTAAATCTTGGCTGCAAAGTCGAAGTATTCGGGAAGAAGGGAAAAAACCCGAAAACCGCGAAAGAGACGAAAACGCAAGATCATTACCTCGATTGGGGCACCTTCTGAAACTGATAGAATAGATCTGTTGACTTCGAAAACTAAAGATCTCGAAAGTACAGTGTCTTTCTTGAACTCAGAGTCAAGGCGCCTCTCTGAGATTAGCAGCACGTTAGAGTCGCAGATCAGCGACCTCAGAGATTACCTTGGGAAAAGAATCCAAGCTATAGAAGATGATGCCGACGATCTTGACTCCAAAATTGAGGGGGCGAGAATATCTGTTGAGAGATTGTCTAGGGATTTTGACAGGTTCTTAGAAGATGCGTTACCTGTTAGAAGGATAAAGATGCCCCCGCCAATAACTTCTCAACTGACCATTTACAAAGGCGAGGAGCCTTTACCCTTCCAAATAGGGGTCATCCCCGGAACAGTCGAGGAAGTCATGGAGCGTGCAAAATCCCGTGTCGATCGGGAGGGAAAATCCGACGAGGAGATTGTCGGAGTCCTGACAGGCAGGGTTGTTGGCAACACAGTTGTTATCGAGGAGGCCATTACAGGAAGACCATCCCACTCTGGCCTAACTGAGGTGGCACTAGACCCAAAGAACCTAGCAGAGATAGTAGACTCGATGATGAAGGAGGGGAAGAACCGTAGTATCGTGGGATGGTACCATTCACATCTAGGCCTAGGAGTATTCCTTTCAGATGTAGACGTCAAGACACAGCTTACACTTCAGCAGTTCAAGTACGTGATTGCTTTGGTTGTGGATCCGCTGAAGAATGAACATGGCTTTTTCTACGTCGACAAAGATGCGAAGTTGGCCGATGGCAGATCAAAGGTCATAAGATTAGAAAAGACTACATGACCTGTGCCCTTACAGCAGGAGCTTTCATCAGACTAAACTAAATGAATACACTCCCGCTAGGGAGGGGAATGAGAATGGAATCTATACCATACATAGGCCTGTCCTGAGAAAGCCACTTTGCGTCGACTGACAAATAGTCAAGTATAGTTCCAAGACTCCAAGAAACATTACTTAAGTGCCCAAAGGCACTTAAGTTAAACTACATCCAAGTTCAAAATGGAGTCTTGAGCAATTGCAGACGACTAGAAATAGACACAAGTTCGAGACACTAGTTGTTCATAGCGGAATTGACACTGAGAATTGGTATGGGAGTACGCTCCCACCAATATTTCAAACTGCCTCACACAGGTTTCTGACAGCTGAGCAGCTAGGTGCTGCCTTCGCTGGAAAGGAGAAGAGATTCATTTATCAGAGACTCAGGAACCCCACAAATGAGGCTCTAGAGATCCGGATTGCCCAACTAGAAGGCGGCATCGGTTCGATAGTAACATCCTCGGGAATGGCGGCCGTTCACAATGCTTTGACAGCGATCCTACAGAGCGGCGACGAAATGATCTCTGGGAACTCACTCTTCATGTCCACCTACCTTCTATTCGCTAATGTCTTCAAGAAATTCGGAATCAAAGTAAACTTTGTCGAATCGACCGCTCTTGAAGAGTATGAGAGGGCGATAAACACCAAAACAAAGGCGATCTTTATTGAATCTATTGGCAACCCAAAGATGGACGTGCCCGACATTGAGAAGCTAGCTGAGATTGCCCACAAAAACAACATCCCTTTGGTAGTTGACAACACTATGCCAACGCCGTATCTATTCAACCCCTTCAGGTTAGGAGCTGACATCATCGTACACTCAACAACCAAGTATTTCAGTGGACACGGGGATGCTCTCGGGGGCGTAATAATTGATTCTGGTAGCTTTAACTGGCCAGCCGAGAAATACCCGGACTTTGTAGTCTTCAAAGAGAGATCAGGCGAGAAGGCCTATCTCGACAAAGTCTGGAGGGAGATCCACATAAACGTGGGCACCACGCAATCACCGTTCCATTCATACCTGACCATGATTGGAATAGACACACTCGCTGTCAGAATGCAGCGTCACGTGGAAAACGCTGAGAAACTCGTGGAATTCATGACCAATCAGAGGAAGGTTAAATGGGTAAACTACCCTGGTTTGGAGAGTAACCCGAGCAACAAGACCGCTCGGAAGCAGTTCACTAGAGGTTGCGGTGCCCTCTTCACTTTCGGACTGGCAGACCAAAAGGAATGCTTTGATTTTATCCGCAACCTGAAACTAGTGTATCATTTGGCAAATCTAGGTGATTGCAAGACCCTTGTCATCCATCCGTACTCCTCACAATACGTGAACTTTGATGAAGCTACTCGTGCGAGATTAAGCATCACACCTGATTTGATCCGTGTCTCAGTAGGGATAGAGGCTATTGAAGACATAGTTGCGGATTTTGAACAGGCACTCGACGAGATCTGATCTTGACACTTTCGCAAGATATTAGCTGTGTAGCTGAAATGCCGAGTGCATTCACTGTAGCCTGAACCGCCTCGAATAAGATCTAAGCAGGATAGGGAAGACTGACAGGAACACAAGAATTGCTCCTACAGATGAGCTGGGGAACTCTGGTATTGCTTCACCCCAAGTAAAGGACACGACTTGGCTCTGGTAGACCCCGCTGACAGCTTCCATTATCCATACTTTCCATGTGTAATTTCCACTGGGCTGAGACTGGTCAGGGTAGAATGGACCGAACATGAATCTACCAGGTCCTATCTCCCTCCTCCAGAAGCGCCATCTACCAGAGGACCCGTTTGATTGGTGATACTCGTATAGCCACATGAAGTTGTCCAGCCAATTCACAGGTGTATCGACGTACAGATACACAGGCTCGTTCAGGTCAAATCTATTCTTTGGAGTTCCAGCTTTAGCGTTCAAGCTATGATATGCCTCGGTGCTTGTCCATGCAATCAATGTGTTGGTGTTGCTCCAACCAGCCATATCATAGTGACTCTGACCGCCAGTAGCTCCTGTGTTTGGTGGATTCCAGTTGACATGTGGAGGCGGAGGTGTTTGTGGTTGACCTTGAACAAATCCAAATGTGAGAGCCAAGATGAGAGTGTCTGTAAGCAGAAGCGATAGCAAGCGGTTAGATCTCAACTGATTCACAGAATCGAGTTCTGCTAACGGTCTATTTAATGTCTACGCAGTCTGAAATTGACAGTTGCCGAACTGTATGGCTTCAATCTCCTGTAACTATCCATGTTCCAGCGTTAGCTTGGCTTTGTCGTTGACTTTCACAAGGCTACTCGCACAGAGGAGTGTGCCTGCGAAGACTATGATCCCACCCAGAAACTGGAGCAGAATAGGATTTGTAAGAATTACAGCGGATGCTGGCAATGTGGATAGCCTAGAAATTAGAGTCCCTCGAATTAGGCTTTCATTACTGAGGCCTATTGTGAACCCGATTTGATGGAACATGAAGCCTGTTAGAAGTAGGATCGAGCCGGCGATAAATCTAAGTCTCATTTTGCCTTTCCCAACATACTTTGAGGCCAGAGAGTTGTTTTTCATGCGTTATAAGTACTACTTGTTGAGGTAGTACTACCGAAGAAGGGAGCAACTGTGACCCGCCCTGGCCCAAGAGCTAGTATAGAGGAACAGGATCTTCAGGTCTTAACCCACTTGCAGCAGATAGGAATCGGTTTTAATGAACTCTGGCGAAAACTCAAGTCCAGTGGACATGGTGTAAGTTACACAACACTCTCTAGGACACTAAGGAGACTCCTCTCTCAAGGCTACATCGGCTTCGTTGTTGTGGAGAGTCAGAAGAAGATCCCTCGACATATTTATTCAAAGACAGAACATGGTAGGGATTATGAGCTGCACCTTAACGACAAACTCGGACTCTCAATGGCCAAGACAAGAAGAATAGTGAAGGCCAGACGGGGGGAAATCAGATACGATAAGATGATTCTTGGAAGAATACCGTACACCTGTGAGATAGAACTCTCTGCTCCTAACTTAACGAAGGAGAAAGAGAATGAGATAACCGAATTCGCAGGAACCGTAGGAGACACTATCACATCAAACATCGCCGAAAGCCTGAACCAAGCCTACTCAGGATTCATCGCGCTCCTGGGAGATGGCAAGATGAAAGAGGCCTTCGACTATCTACAAAAAGCACTCGCATTCAAATTCAAACTCACAATAGCATTTGACGGACATAGAGTTGCAGCAGATGATGCTTGGCAGGAGAACCTAGTTGACAAGCAGGAGCTGGCAACAGCCACTCAAGCAATCAATACCCCATCTTACACTGAACTATTTGGCTGTTGGATATTCAGTGTTCTCAACCTACTCTTCCCCAAGCAAGGTTTCCCCTATGACCTCACCAAAGTCGAGGGGTGGGCGCAAATGATAACTGATCACTCAAATAGGATTCGAGCAGAAAGGAAATTGCCTCTGCTTGATCAGGGGCAGGTTCACACATACCTTAGACAGCAAATCGAAGGCGGTGCGATTTCCATTGTACCTACGCAAATTACGACGGGTATGCTACAGTTCCATGATAATGTACGAAGTTTTGAACCAGACGAACCATTTTCTTTCATGC
>JAUQYT010000261.1 GCA_030587605.1 Candidatus Njordarchaeum guaymasense | reverse complement strand
AGGAGATGCGCTGATATTTCTAAGGCAAGAAGTGAACTAGGATACAGCCCCTCGATCAGCTTGAAAAATGGTGTCAAGAGAACATACGAATTCTTCAGGAAGTCGTATCACGGAAAAATGAGTAGACAGTGACGGCATGGAAAAGGAGGCACTTTTCCGTGTGCCGTGAGTCCTAGCTGCAACAGGGTAACTATTGCAACAGTCGATCTTTAGAGCGAACCGTGATTGTAGAAATTGAGGCATATGTTCTAGAAGTGAAGTTGCTTGAAGATTCTTGTGATCTGGTTTCTCATCATTGACGATTGGTTATACGCCGCTTCATTCGTGAGAGACCTTGTGGCCATGGCTGATAGAAATAATCGTGTTAGATGCATCTTTCCGGTGATCAGAGGCCTACCCAAACTTGACCACAATAACTTGAGCATGGATCTCGTCCACGTGCGACGCCAGCTGCCTATCGTATCCTATCTGTGGTTCTGCATAACAGCACTGGTACGGCTCGTCAGGGATTGTCGAATTTGGGATGTGATCGTACTGACCGCAGATGTGTTTCCTTTGGCTCTACCTTGGCTCCTAGCAGGCCTGCTTGGGCACAAGCAAGGGCCCATATTCGCCGTTCGCGAGCCCAGCCCGCCTGTCGAGATCCACAGCAGCCGCAGATACTACGCTCCCGTCCTGCGATGCCTATCGCTGCTCCTTCTTTCACACTTCTCTAACCCTGTGTTCGCGATCTCTCCCATGCATGCACGCGAGATAATTGCAAAGTTTAAGGTCTCTCCCCACAATGTTCACGTTTGGCCCTCTTCCGTTGACACAAACATGTTCGATCCAGAGAAGCATTCGACAGACCGAGATAGAATCCGAAGAGAACTCAAGATGGCCGACAGTTTTCTCCTAATCTACCATGGTGATCTATCAGACGAAAGAGGTTTGTGCGAACTAGTGGAGGCAACCCGCATGGCCCGCGAACAGTGCGAGGGTTTGCGTCTCTTGCTCTTGGGCAAGGGCAGAGCTGAACGAAAACTCAGAGTGCTTGCAAGATCTCTGAGCTTGGATGGCGTGGTACTCTTTCACGGTCCAGTAGCCTACAGCGATGTACCTCGATTCATAGCGGCTGCCGATGCAGGGGTCATACCCCTCCCGGACCATCCTCAATGGCGCTATCAGACTCCCATAAAACTGCTTGAGTACATGGCGATGGGAAAACCAGTAGTAATTACCGATATAGCCGCACATAGATGGCTTCTAAGGAATGGCCGAACTGCTTTCTATTGTGGGCATGGTAGTCCTGCTGAAATTGCAAAAGCAGTCCTAGAGTGCGCTCGCTCTAAAGGTGTAACCCAAGAGACCGATCGACACAGAATAGCCGCAAAATTCTCTCCTGATGCTATCGCTGATGAACTTCTGCGGATATTTGGGGATCTAATACATAAATAGATGAGAAGAGAATTCTTGGGCAAGGTTCATCTTGTTTCGCTGATATCCGCGATCAGTCTCGGACTCGTTCTCATGATGTATGCCTTAGGCTGAGGCAAATCCGATGTTCACAAGCGGGGTTCAAGGCGGAAGAGGCTGGATCGCAAGCATAGCACGCAAAACTCACAAATCATCATGGTGCAGGCTATCTTGTCAGAGACTTCAATGTTCACCGAAACTGTTGGAGTACTTGGCTATGCGAAAAGTTGCCATTGTTACTGAGAATTGAACTCTAATACGTGAGAAGCTTGGAGAAGAATAAGCTGCTTCTGTTCCCTTTTCTCATGGGGACGATGCTTATGGTTTATTCGTGGTACCTGAGTTATCCTTTGTCGAGTGATTCTTTGGATGACTTTGTTTTCAACCATGTATCGCCTCTATATTGGTTTAGCCTGGCGCTATTGTTAGCATCAATGTATGTGATGGGTGTCAATGCCAAAAGCGGTCTTTTGAAGTGGGCAATTACCGTAGGCGTTGTTATGACCATGTATTCTTTGTCATACTTCTACTACATGCTCCCTGGCTCTGACTCACACTATTTTAGAGGTCTCACAGAATATTTTATCGAGAAGACCTATCCAGTTCCTTCGAAGCCGTATCATACTTACTTCGAGTGGCCTTCTTTCTTTCTACTGAATTCCATGGCAACTTCCTTAAGCGGGCTGAGATTAGCCTACTTCGAATTCATGCTATACGCAATCATAGGTTTCCTATTTGTGACTACCCTGTACGTGTATGTTGCTAAAGCCCATAGAGATAGTGGCTTCTTGGCAGTTGTGAGTTACTTCATAATGATGTTCTATTTCTTGAACTATCAATGGGCGCCTTTTTCGCTTGGGTTCGGGCTTCTTCTCCTTCTGCTCATGCTTGAGACTCGTATTGCTGAAAGCCAGGGAAAGACATTGATGACGCTAATCTTATTTACAGGCGTGAGTTTTACCCACACATTCCTTCCTCTCTTCTTTGTTCTCTACCAACTCGTGCGGTACCTACTTAGTCGAAGCGAAAGATGCCTCAGGACTATTCTGCTGACCATAACTATTTATTTTGCAACGCAGCTTCTTCAAGCGCCTTTGTCGTTTGCAGTCAATATCAAAATTATGATGTATGCATCCCCTGAGTGGGCTCAGATCGTTGAAGCAACACTGGCACCCGCCTGGGTTCCACTGGATAAGGTAGCTCAAACCTTCAGTAGGTTTGTCGTAATCGTGACCACTATCGTATGTGGCGCTGGTTTTGTTGTTCTACTGATTAAGAGGAAACTGAGGCTTCTTGACAAAGCCATTCTCCTTTCTGGAGCAATCTATTCAGCTCTAGGTACCTTAGTTCCAATTCTCGGTTCTCGTGCAATTCCACTCGTTTTCATTCCGGTCTCGTTAGGAGCTTCGCATCTTTCTGAAAGTAGATTCGGATCATATCTCAAATCTTTTTTTTTGGTTTTGCTAATCCTATTCCTTTTTGTCCCACTCCACACCTCATTCTATGACTCCCAAATAATGTTCCAGACGAATGAAGCTTATCAAGCTGAAAACTTCATGATAGACCGCTACGACTGGAGGGAATCTAGCCTCATACTTGCACACCTTAGGGTGGTGACCTACTTGCAGGCGAAACAGCCCTATGTCGCTCAATTTGAGGACGATGTTTTCACGCTCCTTCCAAGGATTGAAGAGTGTGACAGTATAGTCTACACGGTAGGCTTGGGCAAGAACCTCTTAAGGGATGATTATGCGAAGGGGAGAATGCTTCGTGAGCAACTGAACGTGGTATACAACAACGGTTCTTCCTACATCGCAACAAAGAGTTCGGACTTCACATGGGCGCCTGCAGATTAGCGAATCTCACCATAATAGCGTACAAGAAACTGAGGCTTCTTTGACAGAAAGGTGATAGCAAGATTTTCTCCATGGAACTGAGGTTTCCTATACTAGAATTCATGATGGAAGATTGTCGTGCCATAACCGTCCTACGGCGTTTAGACCTCGTAAGTCACTGTTTAGCATGCCGAATAGGTACCAATGCGGCTTGTCAGGATGTGGGTACGGAGGTGGGGGTGTAT
>JAUQYT010000231.1 GCA_030587605.1 Candidatus Njordarchaeum guaymasense | reverse complement strand
TAGCCCACCGTGTTGATTACCTCGCTCCTGTCAACAAGGAGACCGCAATTCCGAAACTTTTTCTCGTATGAAGGAGCATCCTCAAGGTAGATCTTGAACTCGCTTACCCCAGTTCTCTTGTTGAGCTCATGACGTACAGTTCCCATTCGCTCATCCTTCGGAGAATAAGCTGCAAAGAAGAACCGCCCCCCTCGCTTCAACAAACGATGAACTTCCTTGAAGAACTCAACCTTCTTCTGCGGCAGATAATCATCTATTACAAAGAGCGAGACTATGTTGTCTGCAACACCATCCTCACAACGCAGGTCAAAGATGTCCCTCTCAATAACTATGGTCATTCTTCTCCTGGCAAACTGCAAGAAGGCCGGAGAGAAATCCACCCCGACTATGTTCCTGCACCCAACGATCTCCTCAAACAGACCCGTACCGCAACCCAAATCAATCGACAAGGCATCCTGCCTAGACACGTAAGGCCTAGCCCACTCCGCAACAATCTTGAGGGGTTCCAACCTGCCTGAGGTTCTCATGACACGCTCGAAATCATTTGGATCCCTCGTATGCCAATGTTCCCTAACAGCGTCAAGCGAGTCCCGCTCACTCTCCATTCTATTCGCCGCTTCTCGTTCAGGCATTTGGTTCCCCACATCAATTAGATGACACGAGAGACCTTGCTAGAATCGTACAAACACGGGAGTTTAACTCTTTCTAGATGAGAGAAGAATAATCCGAACTGAACCTCGTTATAATGTCATGTTGATTCTGCATTCAAGGTTAAGGTCACTTGAACCAGACGTCTATCTGTTTGCGCTTCTAAAGTCAGCAGACTTTTCACATTCTCTCAATCGCTGGATGTGTGTTCCAAATTCCACGTCATCAGAGCGGCAACCAACTTAGTCTAGGTTTTTCCTACCTACCTTTCCTTGACGGCCAATAGTCAGCGACTAATGAGAGGGCTAGGGGTATCAGACTTATCGGCAGGAACACTAGCGCCGGGAGCGTTCCTCTCCCAAGGATGGCTAAGGTGGCGACTATCGGTACAGTCAGCCAGAAAGCGGAGACAGCAAGTCTAGCCTTTGTTTCGGTGAAAACCTTTGCCAAGTTCCTCTTAAGAATGGGCTGAAGGAGAAAGAAACAAGGTAGGAAGGCAAGTGTACCTCCCAGGATGGCTGCCATCGGGTTGATGAACCCGTGGCTGGTCAACCACATCATGTCTCCGAATGGGGAGAATCCTCCGACGACCAGGTATCCGGTTGCGTTTAGGAGGCACCAGAAAGCTAGCCAGAAGAGCGATAGTTGCAGCCACAAGTTGCCGCCTCCTTTGCGGAACAGCAACAGTTGAAGTGCAAAAGAGACCGCCAAAGAGAAGACAATTCCCCCGGAGTAGAAGAATGCCAACTGTGAGTCGGTGACAGTCGTAGGCCACAAGGGAGTTATATAGGACAGGTCGTACGGCCAAAGAATAGATATGTAGACATCTTGAATCGAACCGCCAAAGATGGCTATGAAGGTTCCATGTCCAATTACCTCGTGAATCACTTCGCTAACCATTTTCATTACCAGACCAACAATGACGAAGAAGACAATGAATAGGGTGGCACTATGCCTAGGTCTCATCATCCTAATTCGTCCCCCAAGGGTTGCCCGCTGACGTCTTTCATCTTCTTTTTATGATCAGCAACAGTGCTAAAAGTGCAACGACAAGCAGCAATACCCCGGCTATGCCAACTGGCAGCGCATATTCTCTGTAAGGATAGGAGATTACTGGCAGAAGTCCCGAGTACCTTGATTCATAGTAATAGAAGACAACGCCCAGTCCCGAGAGCGCTAATCCCGCTGCAACGACGATTGTGACTGGAATCAGTAGCTTCAAACTAGTTTTCACACGCGCCACCCCACTCCGAAACTCTTTGCCAAGTCTGACTCATCCACCACGGTTGGTGATTGGATGGATATTTCAGTTTTGCCGAGCGAGCGCAAGCCGTTGGCTTCTTGATTCGTTAACAAGGAGCGTTTTGAAGACCTAACGTATTTCGACGGTTCCGTTGTCGCCGTTGACTCTGATCAAGCTTCCGTTCTTGATTTTCTCCAGCTCGGAGAAATCGATTTGATCAACTATGGGGAATTTCCTATCAAAGAAGATCTCCGCGCAGAGAGCGCCCGAACTCAGTAGAGGTTCGCCTTTCGAGCAAACAATCGCCTTGGGGCTTACCCCTCGGACGATTGTTTCCAGTAGCACAAATCCTAGAGTCGTGGTGCCTATTGCCAGCGGAAAGACCAGGATCTTGTCTTTTACGTCTTGTTTGAAGAGTTCATGTGTTCTGTCTGCAACCTTTAAGCTCTTCGTGAATTCTATTAACGGAATGGTGAAAGCTGCGGAGACACTGAAAGCCTGTTTCGTCACGATAGCTTCTCCTTCAACAACTCCGCCGCTCAAGCTTCGACCTTTCAACAATTTAGGCATTATTTCTTACTCTCCGTTGCAACTTTGATACAAGTATTCAGGCTCCTGTATGTCGCATTTGTGTAGAAACAGGTTTTCGCAGAATTCGTCATCACGGGTCTTGGTAGGAGTGTTAGCATTGGACAGAAACTAGCCAGTTTTGCGCCCGAACTCTTCAAGACCTCAGAGTACTTAGAATTCCTGATAGTGTCTCTGGCTTCTTCATTAGTGCATATCCAGAAGTTGATGCTAGGTAAAATCCTCTTTCCCTCGAGCTTCTTAAGAACAGCCAGCACTTCTTCCTTGCTTAAGTGCGGACAGCCTATTGTGACGGTTACTGGTGAGGCTTCCCATTCAGTGCTATATTTCTTTCTCACGTCTTTGAGGGAGTCCCTGTCTATTTCAACATCATCCTCAGGTTTATCGTTTTGGAATGCCATTTCCTTAGTCTTAGCCTCAGGTGTAAAACCGATCACGTGAATCAAGGAGACGGCGCCTGTAGATGCGGTAGCAGAACCGAGATTCTTTAGATTGTCAGTTGAAATCCTGTGAAGGCCCTCAATCACTGGGATCATGCTTCCGGCCACTTCTCCGATTTTTAACCCAATTGAGGTCAAGTCGTACTCGTCCCAATCGTCGAACAGTATTTTGAAGAGAATCTGTCCTCTCCTGTTTTCTTTGAGATGCAGTCCGTGGTTGGGAGTTTTTCCAGTGATGGCACTTGCAATGTCTGTGACTCCGCCCTCTCGGTTTGAACGACCACCCAGAACAGAGTTCAGGTATATGACGGCGGAAGATTCAGACCATGCGCAGTGGTCACCAAAGTCTGGCTTGTTATCGAGGAAGTACGGTGTGCATGTAAAACCGTGGACCCCTATCCGGGCTAGGTTCCTCATCAATTCCTCGTGTAAAGGAAACATGGCCCAGATGGCCTTAAGATCCTCCTTATAGTTAGCATCAAGCACAGGATCGGCTGTAGTCCTTACCTTCACTCTCAAACCAGCTTCTGCTACATCGTTCAGAATTTTGGCAGCTGCCCTTATGAAATTCGCGCCAAAGTTCAAGACAGTGTGAGCTGACTTAATTCCTATCAATCTATCTGCGCCAAATGAGTCTCCTAGTTTCACGACTAGTTTCATTAGCTTTGAAAGCATTTCACCTTGATTACCATCGTGTACTTTCCTCTTCCCGAGTTAGGTACATCTAACCCCTCCTAGACAACGTCATGCCTAGTGTTCTATACTGGGATTTTCTGCTTCATATAGTCTTCCATTCTCTTGTTTGTCCTGATGTCTGAACGTAGTGTTATTAAGTGGAGAGACTCCAAGCCATACGTGAATCAGATGATCCAAAGGTGAGAGAAGTATGTCAATATTGGGCATTGACTATGAGAAATGCGCCAATTGTGGAGTCTGTCTAACGGTTTGCCCACGGCAATTCAGCGAAGACAAGGAGCGAGGCAAGGTCACATTCCGCGGCCTCCGAAGCATATGTAACCTCTGTGGCCATTGCATCGCAAGGTGTCCCGAAGACGCTATTCTCCACAAGGACATTGGCGAATCCCAGACCTTGGACGGAGTTAAGAAACCTGAGACCATTCTATCGTACGACACTCTTTACCGCTTCCTCAGAGCTCACCGCTCTATTCGCCTCTACAAGAAAGACAAGGTTCCAACCGACGTACTGCAGAAGGTCTTCGATGCTATGCAGTATGCTCCTACAGCAGCAAACTTCAGATCGGAGAACTTCTCGATTCTCTCAGATCAAGAGAAGATAAGAGTCCTGTCAGATGCCGTCCAGAAAGAGCTACTTGATAGTCCTGCAACCCAATATATGTACAAGGAGACATTTGCCTACCTAGGAAAGAGATTCCGTAGCCCTATATATTATGATGCACCGCATATTGTCTTCATTTCCTCTGGATTGAACATGGAGATTGAGAGCAACAATATTGGGATAATCGTCACATATGGCAGACTGGCAGCTGAAGCGCTTGGTTTGGGAACGTGCTGGAATGGTTGGACTCAGATTGCGATAGAGATTAACCCCAAGATTAGGGACCTGGCGGGCATTCACGGAAGTAAGGTCGGGGTGTTCACCCTCGGCTACCCAGATGCGAAGTTCTATCGCGTTCCTCCTCGCGCATTCAAACCCGTCGTTGGTTTAAGATAGAGAAGTCAGCTGTGCTAAGATCTTCATACTACTAGGTTGACCACCAAGAAGTGAAGTCTAACGTTCCGGACTCAGCCCATCAACTCCCTTGAAGACTAAATTGGATTTAGACCGAAGACTTAAGTTACTCTGGTGTGGACTAGTCGTCAGAGGAAATGCTGATTTAGAGGAGGGATATCGGATAGCTAGATGCCCGAGATGTGGAAAAGTTCTATATATGAAGATCTTTCGTCTCACGAGTAATAATGTCATCGTTTGTCTCAATTGCAGTAGCAGACTGAAATCCGCTGGCAACAGAAATGCTCTCATCGGCGGAATAGGAGGATTTTATGGATCCCTCGCACTCTTCTGGCTTTTCTGGAGTAGCCTTTCGCCACCCGCGTTGGTAGCATTTTTGCTTTGGGTTGCGTTCATAATTGCATCTCCTCTTGTGCTCAGGGTGGAACCCGCCTAGCTGCTGGGGCATTGAAACCAAGGTGGGTCATGTACCAAAGAGAAAACCAGCCTAAGTGTATGTGTGCGGGCGCGAACTCTGACCGCGATCTCCGAATCAACTCATACTTCCGATGGTTAATCTAAGTCAATGAGTTCAGTCTTTTCCACGCTTTCCCCACGTATTCGGGATTGATGTCGACGCCAATATAGTGTCTACCTGTCCGGGCTGCCGCCATGCATGTGGCTCCCACACCACAGAATGGATCCAAGACTATTTCTCCCTCAAAGGTGTACAGTTGTATGCATCTGTAAGGCAGTTCTATGGGGAATGGAGCAGGGTGCCCAACCTTTTCAGCTGACTCAGGCTGGAACGTCCAAACACTCTTCGTGAACTCTAGGAATTCACTCTTTGATATGGTTGCCTTCTTTCCCTCGCCGCTTCTCGAGAACTTGCCCTTTGAGAATACAAGAATATACTCATGCGTATCTCTCAGCGTAGGGTTGGTTGGAGATAGCCAACTTCCCCACGCGGTGGAGGCTCCCGCGCTAGCCCCCTTGTTCCATATTACTTCTCCCCTCATGAGGAAGTCAGCTTCAGTCATTGCATCGATTATAAATTTGTGATACGGGATGTAGGGTTTTCTTCCGACGTTGGCGATGTTGACACAAGCTCTGCCGCCATTGACTAGCACCCTGTGTGTCTCAGTGAAGACATCCTTTAGGAGCGCCAGATACTCGTTCAGGTCTAGTTCTTCATCATATTCCTTGCCAACATTGTAGGGAGGGGAGGTGACCATCAGGTGAACACTGGAATCAGGAATGTTATCCATTTTTCTTGAATCCTGGCAAAGGACTTTGTCAAGGACTTCTGGTGGAACTGGGTTCTCAACTTCGGGGCTGACTTCGTTCACCTTGAAGCCCCTGTACAACTTGCCGCTATAAAATGGCGTTGAGTCATGTCCTTCCCTCTTCGACACGCCAAATCGACTTGTCTTTGTTCCCCTGCCCATGAGGTTCCTCCTTCCTCTTTTTATAACTGGACTATAGCATCATTGCTCGTTATCTATTTATTCTTGAGGCAAGGGATTATTAAACTAACAGTCTGCCATATGCGCAACTCTGGAAAGCGGAAATACCAGAATCACGTGATTTGCATGAAAAAGACGAGTTTGACCTTGGTCAGTCAGTTCATCTTGAGGAAGCATCACTTAAGCCATGACTCAAGAATCGATGACGTTGTTCAAATAGCGGGAGACACATGTGGTCTGCATGCCACTTACCCCCCGACACCTTACTTATCACTGTTCGCGAGAACCAGAAGTTTCGAAAAGGAACAGTTAGACCAAGCGCTTTATGTTAAGAAGCGGCTTGGAAAAATCCGTTGCATGCGCGGTACCATTCACGTTCTCACAAAGGAATTCATTCCAATAGCTTTTGCTGCTACAAGGAGAATGTTGCAGAAAGGCTCAGAAGACTTTCTGGAGTATCGGGGCATCTCAATGAAGGAGTACAGGGAGGTTTCGGAATCTGTTTTGACGCTACTGAAGGATAAGGAAATGACATCCTCGGAGATCAGGGAAGCTCTCGGAACACAGCTTAATATTCCGGCAGTCGTAGAGCAGATGTGCGATCAAGGGCTGCTGATAAGGGGTAGACCAAGAAAGGGCTGGAAAGATAGGGTCAACAGGTTTCTTCTCTTTCACGATTACTTCCCAGACATAGATCTCACCAAGATGGCAGAGTCAGAGGCCCGAGCCTTGTTGGTGCAAAGCTATTTGAGTTCGTTCGGTCCAGCAACTGAGAAGGACATCGCTTGGTGGATCGGCTTGACGATGACGGAAGTGAGAGAGGCGCTAAGCCATATTGAAGAGCAGGTCACCCAAGTTGATGTTTCCGACGCCAAGGGAAACTTCATCATGCTCCGATCCGATGAAGAACCCTTGGGAAACGTGAAGGCTTCTGGAAGGAGAACAGTCAACCTGCTGCCTACACTCGACCCATACCTGATGGGATACAAGGATCGCGTAAGGTATCTTTCTCAGAATCACCAAGAGTATGTTTTTGATCGTGGGGGGAACGCTACGACAACAATATTGGTCGACGGAAGAATTGTTGGGGTATGGGATTACATAGAAGACGTGAAGCCGTTGGTCAAGCTGTTTCTCCTCGAGGGAGTCGAGCGAACCGTACTAAGCGAAATACACTTGGAAGCGCGGAAGATCGGAAGGTTCATTGCCGAACAAGAGGTTCAAACTAGGGAATGTGATTCCATGTTGCCGTTGACGCGCAGAACCGCCGGAGGGTTCATGTCACCTCTGAAGGATCTCTGAACATGTCGAAGAGGATAGATGTTGGAAGCAAGGCTTAAGAACGGACCGAGAGGAATACCTTACGAGAAGACTCTCGTCAAGAAGACGTTACCCTGTGGCAAGAAGCGAAGAACTCAAACTGGCTAACCCCGGAAGCTCGGCAGCTAAGAAGGTGTCAGAAAATGAGTAATTGGCAATCTCTGCTGAAAGGATACGCGATGGACTGGTTATTGGAGGAAGACAACCCGTCTGTGAGGTACTTTGCTCTGGTCGACATATTGGAGAAGCACGAGAATGATCTCGAAGTTAGCAAGGCAAAAAAAGAGATCATGGTAACCGGAGTGGTGCCCAAGATTCTTGCCGGACAGAAGAAAGAAGGGTACTGGGAGACTCCAGATAGATTCTATTCTGGCAAGTACAGGGGAACAGTCTGGCAACTGTTAATCCTAGCAGAACTTGGAACTGACGGGAAGGATGACCGAATTAGGAAGGCGTGTGAGTTTATTCTTGAGACCTCTCAAGATCGCAAGAGTGGCGGTTTCTCTCCTTGGCATAGTGCGAAGACTGGAGGAGGTAGGTATAGCGGCGTCATTCCTTGCTTAACGGGCAACATGGTTTGGAGTATGATCAGATTCGACTACTTGGATGACCCAAGAATCAGGAGAGGAATCAACTGGATCACCAAATACCAAAGATATGATGACGGAATAAAGGGAACTGGGAAAGGTTGGCCCTACGATAAGCTCATAATGTGCTTTGGAAAACATAGCTGCCACATGGGCGTTGTGAAGGCGCTAAAAGCTTTGGCAGAGATCCCAACTGACAAGAGGTCCGAAGATGTGAAGAAGTCCATTGAGAGGGGAGCTGAATACCTGCTTCAACATCACGTTCACAAGAAAAGCCACAATTTAGGCAGAGTCTCCAAACCTGGCTGGTTGCACTTCGGCTTTCCCCTCATGTACCAGACCGATGCCCTTGAGATTCTTGGCATCTTGACGAAGCTTGGGTATCGGGATGAGAGGATGCAAGAAGCAATTGATCTAGTGGTTTCCAAGCAAGATGAGCATGGCAGATGGAAATTGGAGAATACCTTCAACGGAAGATTTCAAGTCGATATCGAGGAGAAAGGCAAGCCATCCAAGTGGATCACTTTGAACGCTCTAAGAGTCATAAAGCGATTCTATAGCTGAATAGGGGTAATAAAATAAGAAACGATGTCTGTCAAGATTCGATTAGCTCCCTCGTAGAGCCACGTGACGGTGTCTTCCATGGACTTTCTTCTGAGTAGATCTTCGTAACAAGCATCATTAGTATGAAGCAGGAAAAAGCCAAGTGAATCTAGTCCAGTCAACTCTGGAGGAGTTGTAGAAATTGCCCTTAACCCCTTTCCACTATCCTGTGTCTTACCTGATCTACAAGCTTGGCTCCAAGCTTAAGCTAAGTCTGCCTGGGCTTATTGTGGGCTCGATGTTTCCGGATCTTGAGATACCCTTCATGATCTTGTTGCTGGGAACCAGCATCCCGGATAGGATGGTACTTCATAGTCTGCTTGGAGCCGCCACAATTGGGACATCCCTCTCCGTAGTGTTTACTGTTTTCATGTATCCTCCTCTGATTGGGAGGCTGTTGAGAGTTGATAGACGCGAAGTTCGATGCGTTTGTAGTTTCTCATTGGCTCTCATTTTGTCAGTTTTTCTCGGGAACATCTCCCATGTTTTGTTGGATATAACAAATCATCCATATAATCCGATTCTTTGGCCTTTCGTAATGATCGGCGATACACCAAGTCCCATATGCTCTGCATTGGGAGGCATGGTAATTGCGTCTTTAATAATACACACACTTATGGCGCTCCTATTCCTAGCTTTGTTCATCAACAAACGTGAGAATCTTCTGAAACGAATGCTAGTAGAATAGAGAATCTATCGACTACATGGGAATAGCGCAGAGGCAACACAGACAGATTTAGGGGACAGTCATCTCTCTTGCTATCAGCAACCAGAAAAGTGATTTCTCATAAATTGAAATCTTGTAATCCATAATTCAAGACAACGTTGCTTGGAACTGCTTCCAGTGAGACTTCGGAGATTTGTTCTTCTTGCCCCCTCTTATCACATCGAAAACTCTCTGACGTATCCTTCTATGTATTTTCTTACGTTCTCTTTTCCTTTGTAGATTCCGTAGTGCCCTTCGCAGAGAATGTCTGCTTTGAGGTCTCTCTCCTTCTTCAAAGACTCAGCGAACTGCCTTCTATCGGAGCCGAATGCCTCGAAAATTGGGCCATGAACATCTTGAGCGAATATGACTCTCTCTCCTCTCACGTCGATATAGGGACAGATTCCACCAGGCGTGTGACCGGGAACATGGAGGATCTTGACTTCACGCTTGCCTACTCTGAGTGTCTCCTCAGGTTTAGTGAATTTCACGTCAACCTTCACAGGTTCATATGGCACACCGTAGAAATCCGCACCAGTCCTGACCCCACCCTCCTCGATCACTTCTGAGTCAGGGACATGCGCGTAAACCTTGAAACGCAGCATTCTCTTCAAACTGGCGGAGTTACCTATGTGGTCGATGTGGCAGTGTGTGATAACGTGATGGGTGATCCACTTTGGCTCGAAGCCCAGACTTTCAATGTTGCTCACAATCCTTTCAGCGTCGGCGACCCCTGAATCAATTAGAATGAACTCGTTGTTCTCACAGTCAATCAAGTAAACCATGCAGTCGCCTTCATTCGAGATGCCGCTTCCACCAACGCAGTAAACGTCATGAGTAACCTTAAACGGACGAGGCATTCTCCTTTGCGACCTCTTGTCTATCAGAGTTGATCCTTGATGGTTTTTACCATTGAAGTGAATATTTTTTCTCCCAGTTTGACATCTGCTTGGATCTTTCTCTTCTTTTTGAAATGTTCCAGACATTCAGTTAGCATGGATCTCAGTACACTGAATTTCTCTCCTCCGAACTCTATGAATCCTCCCAACCCAGCCACGGAGGGCCATCTTCTCAGCGCTTCAAGTGGATCTTTGTTGGCAACTTGGTTCAGCTCGTCTAGTCTCTTCTTGTCGAGAAGTCCAAGGTAGGCAGCGACCGAGTGTTCGATAACATATGCGTGTTCCCCTTGGTAGTCAACTGGAATCCTCACTTCTTCTGGTATGAAGACATCAACATCAACGCCAAGCGCTTCACTGTACTTTCCAATCATGGTTATTAGCAAGGTATTGCCACCATGCCCATTCAAGATAACAACTTTCCTAGGCTTGTAAGCAAGCTGCTTCATGTAGAAACGAAGAAACTCAAGAGTTTTACTTGCGAATTCGTCAAATGGAATGTAACGCGGGGACCAGTACTTCGCCAAGTCGCCAGTCATGTCTGTTGAGAAGGGTATATGCGCGCAGTAGCTAGCGCCCGACGCGTTAGCCACCCTTATAGCCAGCTCCTTAGCCACTCTACTGTCAATCTCTTTCGGCAAAGCCGGACCATGGGCCTCGTAGTCATTGCCGATACTGAACAATACTACTTGTGACTCAGATTGCCTGAATGGACCATAGCCATCAAGCTCATCCAATGTTGTGCGAGCAGGATCACTCAAAACAAATCATCTCTCATCAATTCCAATCAGTACTAGACACATTTGTAGATTATGCTTTCCTTATAACCTGTTACGATTTTGAAGTATCCTCTCAAAAGATTGTCTGTCGCTTCATCTCCCGTGTCTATCAGCAAGGGGCGCCCATGGAGAGAATCTATCTTGTTTCTCGTCGCTACCACGATAATATTGTCCCTTCCAACTTGTTCAATCACTCGGGGACTAATCTGTTGATTCCCTCTGCCAAGTAAGTAGCCCTGACCGCCAATGGGCGTGATAATCAATTTTGTTTTTTTGGCTTTGATTTGTTCCAACAGTAACCTTTCATTCAAGTCTTTGTCAACGAGTTTTTTCTTGTAGACGAGATCCACGCCAAGCAGAGAACTATCTAGGTTAAGCTTTTGAATAATTGTTTTCGTCGTCGTGCCTGGTCCAATAATGTAGTAGAGATCGTCAGACATGCTCTCCACTATGTCGAGGGCGATTGCTTCCTGAGAATATTTTTCATTGGGGGGACTTCCAGCCTTCGAAGCCTGAACATGGGTTATTTCGAATGGAATCTTAAGATACCCATACAGCTTGGCGGAGAGTATGCCTTCTCTGTAATCAGCTTCGTTGATGTCCATTACCTCCGCCTCTATGACCTCCCTGACAGTGCCTTCCAGATATAGTCCCGCCAGTTCTCCTGCTCTCGCAGGATTTGAAGCGAAAACTGCAGAATAGATCTTGACGCCGGCGGGTATGCCTAATACCACCGTAGAGTTACCAACGGCGTCGTAAATGTCTCTCGCAGTTCCGTCTCCGCCAGCAAAGAGAAGCAGATCCACTTTTTCTTTGCGCATGTCTTGAGCGGCTCTTTTTGTATCGGAGGCCGTGGTGGTTTCTGGAATTGTCCCTATGACTTGTGGTTTAAACCCACAGCTAGTGACTATTCCTTCGCCCATCGTCCGGGGATATGTCACTATCTCTATTCTGTCTTTGAAGGATGCGAGTTTCCTTAGAGCATCTCTCGCCCTATCAGGAGCCCAAGGCTTTGCGCCAAGGCTCTTCGCCTTTTTCAGAATATCTGGCCCATCTGTTCCTTTGAGGCCAACCCGTCCGCCCATGCCAGCTATAGGATTCACTATAAGCCCCAGTCGCTTCAATTTCAGTCACCCTTTCCGTGTTTCCTTAGGTAAGCCCTCCATGTGATTGCCCACTTTTCAGGATCGTCTAGCGTGCTCTGGTCTATCTTGTGCACAACACTGCTGAGCGGTGCGGTTTTGACTTTTTCAGGTTCACGGTAGGCTTCTTCGACGACTTTCTTCAGGCCAGCTATGTATTCGTCGATCTCGTCTTTGGAGTACGATTCTGTGGGTTCAATGGTAAATGGCTGTGGAACGATGAAGGGATGGTGACTCGACCAAAGATGAAAGCCGAAATCCGCCATCCTGTATGTAATATCTTCAGTTGTTATGCCTGTCTCTTCCGTGAGCTTTTGCCAGCTGTACCTTACCTGCTCTACGCGGTGCTTTCCTTTTGCATACGGTGCGCTTGCTCCTCTTATTTCCTTCACTTTTTTCAAAATATAGTTGTTATTTAGGACCGCTACATTCGCAGCCTCTTTCAGCCCCATATCACCCAGATTCATTATCCACGCATAAGCGCTAAGAATGGCGGGGAAGACACCGTAGAATCCCCTCACTTTTCCTATTGTGTTTGGAAGATCGTAGTTAAGGAAGTATCTCTCGCCATCGAATTCGATTACGGGGACAGGCAAGAAGTCCTTCAGCTCTTCGCGCACTCCGAGAGCCCCTGTCGCGGGACCTCCGCAACCATGCGGTGAAGAGAAGGTTTTGTGGAGGTTGAAGAAGCACATGTCAAACCCTGCTTCTCTCGCACGTGTTACGCCAAGTATGCCATTAGCGTTAGCTTGATCATAGCCGCACAGCCCGCCCGCCTCATGAACATTTCTTGTAAACTCCGCTATCTGGGGATTGAAAATTCCTGTGTCCTCCGGGTTGGTTATCAACAAAGCAGCAGTGCGGGGAGAGACCGCCTTTTTCAAAGCCTCAATATCAGGGTACCCGTCTTCATCGGGGTAGAGCGTTATCACCTTGTATCCCTTTACGGCAGCTGCTGCCGCATCTGATGGATGGGAGAATATAGTAGTTACGATTTCATCTCTATGAGTTTCTCCATTGAAGTCATGGTAAGCTTGTATTATGGAAACCATGGCGAGAATGGCGGAAGATCCTCCTCCCGGCTGGAATGTGAATCTGTCCATCCCCGATATCTCTCTCAAAAACATATCCAGCTTGTACATTATTTCCAGTGCGCCTTGTACGGTGCTTTCATCCTGAAGTGGGTGGAGTTCGGTGACCTTGGGGGAGATTGCTAGTATTCTATTGATCTTTGGGGAGTACTTCATCGTGCACGTCCCCTGTCCTATGTCGACATTCAAGTCAGCCCCAAGACATTGTTGGGAGAGGTGGAGGTAATGCTTCAGAACCCTCATTTGTGATATCTCTGGAAGGGCTGGAGGTTCCTTTCTTCTCATGTCTTCAGGCAATATGGATATTCCGTCCCCGACGCATTCTTCAATCTCCTTTTCAACCTCACTAACGAGAATTCCTCTCTCGCCCTTCCTAGTTAATTCAAAGATAACTGGTTCATCCCATTTCGCTTGATGAAAGTTTCTTGGCATGGGTTCTCTATCTGCTTTCATTTCAGGTCCCTCCTATTGCAGGAATGAACTCAATGTCTCTACCAACTTGTCTATGTCTTCTTTCGTGTGGATTTCGGTAACACAGTAGAGCGCACAATTCCCCAGCTGTGGGAATTCCGTGGAAATATCTTTGCCACCGAATATGCCATTCTGGAGCAGGGATTTGTTTATCTTTTCAACGGTCATTTCTGTATCGTTGAAGTCTACCACGAACTCTTTGAAATGCGGGGATCGGAATTTCGGCGCTTTGAGTCCTTTTATCTCTGACAGTTTTGTCATTGCGTATTGTGATTTCTGCATGATTGTTTTGCCTAGTTCCTGCATCCCTTTGGGACCCATGAGAGATAGGTATACGCCAGCTGTAATCCCCCACAATGCTGCCATTGTCCCAACAAACTCTTTGCCTTCTTCCCTTTTGGCAAAAGATGTTCTTTCGTAGGCAACATCCCCGAACCCATGTTCTCCTTCGACGGACGTCTTCGTTATTCCGAAGAGTCTAAACGGATATTCCATTACAAATTCCTTTTCGTCTCGGGTAGCTATGAATCCGCCGAGTCCTCCGCCATAGTTCATGTGGATCCCAAGCCCTTGAATGTCGCCGCAAACGATGTCTGCACCATAAGTGCTTGGTGGAACAATAACTCCAAGGGACGTTGGATCAACTCCAACGACGCTCAAAGCTCTATTTTCATGGACGATATTTGATATGGCTTTCCCCTGGGTTTCAATGAAGCCGAGATAAGACGGGTTCTCAATATAGACACAGGCAGTGTCTGAAGAGATCTTTGATTCCAAATCATTAATTTCAATCAGACCAGTTTGAGTGCGATGATTTATCATCTGGACAGTCATAACAGGTCTACAATAGCTCTTCATGGCAGAAAGTCTTTCAGGAGAAACGGTATCTACTATGAGCACTTCTTTGCGTCCAGTGATCCTTCCAGCCATGCGGAGGGAAGTGCTTGCAGCCTGGCACCAGTCATAGGTTGGGACGTTAACGACATCCATTTCCAAAAGTTCCGCCATGAGACTCTCGTATTCAAAGAGTGCCTGGAACCTCCCATGATCCTCGTACGGCTCTCCAGCGTACGCTGTTAAGAACTCAGAGCGCTGGTTTATCTCGTCACAGACCGCTGGCACATAGTGTTGCCAGCATCCCCCTCCGAGAAAACTTGTGTTTTCCTTGCACGTCATATTGTTGGAGAGGATCTTTTCTACGTGACTTCTTAGAGCATATTCAGAAAGCAATGGCTCAGGTAGATTCAGCCGACCTTTGAATCTTAAGTTTTCTGGTATGCCCTCATACAACTCTTCAATATCCTTGACGCCGATTTCCTGAAGCATCTTTGCCCTTACTTCTGGCACGGAATTTGGGATGTAAGGGTGAACAAACTTTTCATCATTTTTTCGGAAAGGCATAGAATACCCCCTCCAGGCTCTCCCTATCTGTCCAAATCCTTTAGGTATTGTCCTGCTGTTTCCCCGCCATCTATGACTACGGCTTGTCCTGTGATGTAGGCAGCCTCGTCAGATGCCAGGAAGGCAAACAGCCCCGCAATTTCTTCTGGCGTGGCATGACGGTTGAGGGGAATATTCGAGTTTACTTCTTCCAACATTTCTGGTGTATACTCAGCCTTCTGCATAGGTGTGAGTACGTAACCAGGGCATATTGCATTCACCCTCAACCATGGAGCAAATTCTAGTGCAAGTGTCTTTGCTAGAAGTATGACGCCTGCCTTTGAGGCATTGTAGTCTGCATAGAGTGGATGTCCTTCGAGACCGTTGGTCGAAGCAGTGAGTAGAACGACACCCGATTTCCGTTTTCTCATTCTCCTTATAGCCTCTTGGGCACAGATGAACATGCCATCGAGATTTACCCTGAGAACCTTTGACCACTGTTCATATTCAATGTCGAGGAATGGTTTGCGCACACTTATACCAGCATTTGAAATGAGTACATCGATGCCTCCAAGTATTTCGTCTATCTTTTTGAAGGTCTTCTTCATCTCTTCCGGTTTGCTGACATCTCCACATGCCCCAGTTAATCTTGGGTTTTCAGACAAGACGCCATCCAGTGCTTCTCTATTCCAGTCGATGATGAATACTCGTGCACTTTCTTCAAGAAACCTTCTTGCTGTGGCAAGACCGATGCCACTCGCTCCACCGGTAATAACAACCCTCTTGCCTTTGAGACTCTTATGGCTCCTCATTTTAGCTCCTCCTTCAAGCTGTTCCTCCACCGTCCACAACGAGAATCGATCCTGTTACCCAACTCGATAGATCGCTTGCAAGATACAGAACTGCATTGGCTACGTCTTCGGGTTGTCCAACGCGGTTTAGTGGGCGGTCTGCGGCCTCCTTCATGAATTTAGCGTACTCTACGCCGAGCTGGGTTGCTTCTTTGTGTAGCATTGGGGTGTCCGTGTCACCCGGGCACACGCAGTTTACTCTTACGTTATGCTTTCCACAGTCTATTGCCATCGCGCGGGTGAGGTTCACGACCCCGCCTTTGGAGGCGCAGTAAGCTACGGCATTTGGTCCACCTTTTAGCCCCCACCCCGAACCCGTGTTTATTATGCTTCCCCTCCCATTCTTGATCATGTGAGGAATCACATGGTGGGAAAGCAGGTAAACTCCCTTCAGGTTGATATCCAGAACTAAGTCCCATTCCTCTTCACTTAGATCAACCGTATTTTTGCGTATGATTGTCCCCGCATTATTGAAGAGAATATCTATTCTTCGGAATTCCCTGTATGCATCTTCAACCACTTTCTTGCAGTCGACATTTGACCTTACATCGCATCTTAGGAATTTCGCGGTTACCCCCATCTTCCTAATTTCCTTTTCCGCTTCCCTTCCGCGAGATTCATCTATGTCCAACAAGACAATGTTGGCTCCCATTTCTGCCAGACGCTTTGCTGTCAG
>JAUQYT010000224.1 GCA_030587605.1 Candidatus Njordarchaeum guaymasense | reverse complement strand
ATAGAGATGAGACTTGAGAAAAGTGAAGAGGAAATTAGAAGGATACGTGAATCCACGAGGGTGACTGAGAAAGCGATTGAGGCGATGATTAACATGGTCGCGGAAGGTGTTTCAGACACCGAATTCATAAAGACTGCCAAATTGAAGATTATCGAAGAAGGGGGGATGGGCGCAGACCACGTTACGCTCGGAATAGGTAGCAGTGATCCAGAGTATCCTGGAACTGGCGTCAGAATGAAGAAGGGCGATCTTGCTAGATTTGATGTAGGAACAATCTACCAAGGATATAGCTCTGATGTGAGTCGCCACGCGTCTATCGGCGATCCGCGTGAGGATCTAAAGGAAGCGAGCGACTTCATGGTTGAACTTCAGCAAGTGTGCGTAGATGCAATGAAAGCGGGAGCCAAGCCATTACAAGCTTACAAAGTTACGGAAACCGCTCATAAGAAATCAGGAAAAGACATGCCATTCTTCCTTACGATCCACAGTATCGGACTATTGACCGAAGAATACCACTTCTACGATGCAATGAGAGGTGCTTCTCCGCTATCTTTCAGTAAGAACAATGTGGTAGACATCGAAATCTGGACACTTTCGTCTGACCAAGGGCTACTAGGCATGGAAGACACCTACCTTATCACAGGCTCAGGTTGTGAAAGGATATCAACCCTTGACAGAAAAATATACGCCGTGGGATAAAGAAGAAGAGATCCATGTATTTTGTAGGTGAAGCCTGATGAAGTTAAGAAACAAAGTCACCATCATCACGGGAGGATCTTCAGGCATAGGGCGTGCAGCTGCAGTTCTCTTTGCCAAGGAAGGTGCCAATGTCGTAATCGCAGACATAGATATCTCTGGCGGCGAAGAAACTTCGATGCTCATCAAGAAAGAAAAAGGCGATGTTCTTTTCATCAAAACTGACGTCTCGAATTCAGCCGAAGTCCAGAACATGGTGAGGAGAACAATTGAGAAATATGGAAAGATCGACATACTCATAAACAACTCAGGAGTCGTCAGAGTCGGATCGCTGGATGACTATAGTGAAGACGACTTCGACTTGCTCTTCAGAACTAATGTAAAGGGGATATTTCTCTGCTGCAAGTATGTCGTTCCATATATGAAAAAGGAGAGATCAGGTGTCATAGTAAACTTGGCTTCAATTGCAGCACACGTGGGGCAAGTGAACCACTCACTCTACTGCGCCTCGAAGGCAGGCGCACTCGCAATGACAAGAGCTCTCGCACTGGATCTGGCTCCGTACAACATTCGCGTTAACAGCATTAGCCCTGGCGCAACTGACACCCCCATGCTCCGAAGCGACGTCGCGAAACAAGCAAAGCAGCGCAACATGGATCCGGAAGACCTCAAGAAGGAATTTGAAGCACAGGGAGTCATGGGCAGATGGGCTAAACCTGAGGAGATAGCGACCGGAATTCTATACTTGGCAACTGATGATTCGTCTTACATGACAGGAGCAGATATTCTGATTGACGGAGGGTGGGCAGCCAGATAAAGAAGCGGCTCATTCCAACTCCCAGCAAAAGGATGGTGAATTTGAGCATGTCATCAAAGAAGAATGAGATTGAGGAACTCATTGTGACGGCGACACCAAACTTCTCTTGGATTAACCCTGAATTAACTAACTACCCCAAGACAGCAGACGAGATAGTAGATGAAGTTGTAAAGTGCTACGAAGCCGGAGCAAGCATCGCACACATACATGGCGTTGGTGGATGGAGGGAAACAATAAGCGGAATTCGGGAGAAGTGCGACATCATTGTTCAGGCCGGAATGTCGAGCCAGCCCATTGAAGACCGTAAAGAGATCTTCGAAAACAAGCCTGACATGATCTCGATAATACTGAATCATCACGACGAAGCCTTCACTGGAAAAGACTTCCACAGATTACACCCACGCGAAGAACTTGAAGAGTACTGCAAGAAATGCAAGGCAACCAAAATAAAGCCCGAGTGGGAAGTCTGGAACACTGGCTCAATATGGAACCTGAATTACTTGATAAAGAAGAAACTACTTGACCCACCTCACTATCAAACGCTGTTCTTCGGCTGGCCTGGCGGAACATGGAGTCCCCCGACTGCCGAAGAGTACTTCTATAGAGTCAAGTACCTCCCACCAAATTCGGTCTTCGCGATCAGCGTGATGGGACCGGAGCAACAAAAGATCGCAGTCCTCTCAATAGTCGATGGCGGAAACGTGCGCGTCGGGACCGAAGACTACCCATATGTGAAGAAAGGTGTCCCAGCTAAGAATACCGCCCAGCTAGTCGAGAAGTTGGTGAAGATGAGCAAGGAAATGGGCAGAGATGTAGCTGACCCAAGTGAAGCCAGAAGAATAATCGGTCTACGATGATAAGAGGCCAATGAGTTGAAGCTAGTAACCTTCAAACCAACGCTAACGGGCGACCAACGGCTGGGCGCACTCGTAGAAGACAAAATTGTCGTTGACCTTACTTCCGCCTACGCATCACATAAGAGTCTCACTGAAGCAGAAGCAATCAAAGTCATCCCACCGGATCTAGTGAAGCTTCTCATACTCGGTGACACATATACCAAGAAAGCAATCAACTTGTTCTCAGCGGTTGAGAGAGAAATCAGGAAAGGAGTATTCAAATTCAGAAAAGGTAGGAAAGTTGTCGCATACAACGTTGAGAATGTCAAACTCTGCGCCCCTATCCCTCACACTCCCAAAAACATCATTTGCCTCGCAGTGAACTACCCAGACCACGCAAAGGAAGGACGGCACTCACCCCCGGAGAACCCTAGACTCTTCACCAAACCATGGACTTCCATAGTGGGTCCAGAGGACGCTGTAATATACCCCAAGACGACGAAGAGTCTGGACTACGAGGCTGAGCTTGCCGTAGTCATGGGTAAGAAGTGCAGGAGAATCAATGAAAATGAAGCATACGATTACATTGCTGGATACACCATTCTCAACGACATATCTGAAAGGGATATCCAATTCGGTGACAAACAGTTTTTCAGAGGCAAAAGCTTTGACACTTTTGCGCCCATGGGTCCATGCCTTGTACTCAAGGACCAAATACGAGATCCACATAGTCTGAGACTCCAGCTGAGAGTTAATGGCGAGATGAGACAGGATAGTTTAACCGGAAACATGATCTTCAGAATTCCGTACATCGTAGCCTTCGTCTCAGCTTTCATGACCTTGGAGCCCGGAGACGTGATATCAACTGGCACACCTGGCGGCGTCGGAGTCTACGCGAAACCGACACCTAAACTACTAAGACCTGGAGATGTGGTAGAAGCTGAAATCGAGTCGATAGGTATACTTAGGAACTACATCAGAGAAGAGAAAGAATAATCATTCCCCAGTTGTCATTCTTTTTCAGGAGAGTTTCAGGTAATGTTCTATTATCCTCATCCCATCTATTTTTGATTCATCTGCGTCGACCTCGAAACATAGTGGACCCCCGTAATTCACCCGCTTCATGACGTTGCAGACGTTTCTCCAGTCTATGCTACCCTTGCCCACTGGAAGATGCTGATCGGCTCCCCGTCCTTCATTATCATGGATATGCGTGCAAACGATTCTGTCAGCGAAGGTCTTGAAGTGTCTCTCAATTCCCTCGCCCAGGTGAGCGTGTCCAAAGTCTAGAGTCATCTTGAGGTGGCTAGAACTTGAGGACGAGAATATCTCGTTCAACTCATCGAAACAGTCTCCGAGATAGAAGATTTCCCCCACTAGGAGCTTATTCAAGTTCTCAACAGCAATCGATAGACCGTGTTTCTCCGCTACGTCCAGTAGGAACCGCAGAGATTCGACGAAGAGAGACACTCTTTCACTTTTTCGATCAGGCCAGCCGATCTTGTAGCCTGGATGTACTGTGACCCATTTTGCCCCTAGTTTCTCCGACAACTCGATGCACTTTCTAATCAAATTATTCGCGGCGTTTCTCAACTCTTTGTATGGATCGGCTAGGTTCACCGCGTAGGAAGTGTGGTAACTCAAGGTTACTCCAAGCTGATCCGCTAGTTCCCGAATAGATTTCACTCTGCTATCAGAGAACTGGTCGGGAAAGTTGGACGGAATGCCGCCATCAACCTCAATGTGAGTGAAACCGTTGTCTGCAGCCCATTGCAGGTAATCCTCGAGCTTGCGAGGAAAAGCAACAAACCCAAAAATCAAGTTCCAACACCAGCCGTACCTAAGATAACAAGTAAAGTAAATATTACTATTCTCACCACTATCTATCACAATATTCCAAACGGGATGCGAATAAATCTTGAGAAGCGATGCCATGAAAATCGGAGTAGATCGCGCTGGCCAGAGAGCCCTCTTGAAGTCACTCGGACTCACAGACGAAGATATCTCAAAGCCGTGGGTTGCCGTTGTAAATTCCTACAGTGAGATTGTGCCCGGACACATCCATCTGAGAAGCCTAGCAGACGCCGTCAAAGCTGGGATCACGAGTTCAGGTGGAACTCCCTTCGAGTTCGACACAATGGCGATTTGTGATGGCATATGTCAAGGAACCATTGGCATGAGGTACTCGCTGCCAAGCCGAGACCTGATAGCAGACACAGTTGAAGTAATGGTTCAAGCGCATCAGTTCGACGCGATGGTCATGATCTCATCGTGCGACAAGATCGTACCGGGACACTTAATGGCTGCAGCCAGAGTGGATATCCCAGCAATTGTCGTCACAGGTGGACCAATGCTTCCAGGAAGATACGGAGACAAAAGAATCACTGAGGTGCAAATGCGCGAATACTCAGGGAGGGCAAGAAAAGGCGAGATAAGTGTGGAGGAGTTGCAGTGTATCGAAGACTCAGCTTGCCCAGGACCCGGATCCTGCGCGATGATGGCAACGGCAAACACAATGGCCTGCATAACAGAAACCCTAGGAATGTCACTTCCCGGGTGTGCAACTGCCCACGCTACTAGCAGCAGGAAGATAAGGTTGGCAAAGGAAAGCGGAAAAAGGATTCTGGAGCTTCTTGCCAGGAACGTCACCCCCTCGAAGATCATGACGAGGGATGCGTTTGAGAATGCCCTAGCTGTGGACATGGCCATCGGTGGATCCCTCAATGCGTGTCTACACTTACCAGCAATAGCAAATGAACTTGGGATCAAGTTAGACTTGAATGACTTCGACAGAATGGGTAGAAGGATCCCACACCTATGCCCGATCGTTCCTTCAGGCGAATATACACTTGAGGACCTAGATGAGGCTGGAGGAATGCCAGCGCTACTGAAGGAGCTCTCAAACTTCATCAAGTGGGATGCAATCACAGTCACAGGCGAATCACTAAAAGCGAACGTTGAGGGTGTAGAGGGAACCCAGAGACCTGAAGTAATAAGACGCTTAGACAATCCCGTGCACAAGGAGGGGGGAGTGGCAGTCCTGAAAGGTAACCTAGCGCCAAAAGGAGCACTCGTGAAGCAGGTAGCAGTTAACCCGTCAATGCTGGAACATGAGGGCTTAGCAACCGTGTTCAACTCGATGGAAGAAGCAACACAAGCAGTGATAGACGAGAAAGTGGAGAAAGGCTCAGTACTAGTGATACGCTACGAGGGACCTAAAGGTGGTCCAGGGATGCGGGAGATGCACGCGATAACTTCTATGCTTGTAGGCATGGGACTCGACTCCGATATCGCCCTTGTCACCGACGGTCGCTTCTCAGGATCAACGAGAGGTCCCGCGATAGGTTACGTGTCGCCTGAAGCCTTTGAAGGAGGCCCAATAGCCGTTGTCGAGAACGGCGACAAGATCTCGTACAGCATACCTAAGAGACGAATAGACTTGCTAGTCACTAAACCAGAGATAGAGAAACGGCTTCAGAAGTGGATACCACCCGTTAGAAAGGTCAAGGGATATCTCGCAAGGTACATCGCACTCGCTACATCAGCCAGCGACGGAGCAATACTGAGAGTGCCGAAAATGTGACCAGATCGGTTTTCTAGAGAGGCGATGATGGATATGCTAGTACCTTCCAAAACGTTGACAGAAAAAGAGAAGACCTCGCTAATGGCGACGAGAAGAGTACTAGATGCGATTAGGGAGAGCCGACCCAAAGGACCAAGGAAGCTCACAACCCAGTTGAGCAACCCGAGAATGCTTGACAAGATCCACGGAGGATGGCTAGGGAGATGCGTTGGATGCCTTCTCGGAAAACCAGTTGAACTCTGGACGCACAAAATGATAGAAGACTACCTGAATGCCGGCAAC
>JAUQYT010000173.1 GCA_030587605.1 Candidatus Njordarchaeum guaymasense | reverse complement strand
AACGCCAAGAGAGAGAGGCGTCACATCCAGAAGGAGCAACTCCTTGACCTCACCCACAATAATTCCTGCCTGAATGGCCGCGCCCGCAGCCACACACTCCATCGGGTCAACCCCCCTCTCTGCGGATTTGCCCATGTAGTCTTCGATGAACTTTCTTACAATGGGCATCCTAGTCGGGCCGCCAACCAGAATTATTTTGTCTATGTCTTGGACGGATATCTTGGCGTCAGCAAGAGCCCGATTCATCGGCCCTCTGCAACGCTCGATCGTGGGCGTAACCAACTCCTCAAGCTTTGCTCTAGTCAGACTCATGTTGAGATGCTTCGGACCGGAAGCGTCGGATGCTATGAACGGGAGGTTGACATCACTTGTGAGGGTTGTGGAAAGTTCTATCTTCGCCTTCTCACCCGCTTCTCTGATCCTCTGTAGAGCCACTTTGTCATTGCCAAGATCTATTCCCGTATTCCTCCTGAACTCGTCGACTAAGTAATTGACTATGGCGTTGTCCATGTCAGTCCCACCGAGCTGCGTATCTCCGCTTGTAGATCTCACCTCAAACACGGGGGGTTCGGATGGGCTCGGGCGACCAATCTCCATTGTGGTCACATCAAGGGTCCCGCCCCCAAGGTCAAAGATCATTATCTTCAATTCCTTCTCGGCCTTGTCGAGACCGTACGCTAGGGATGCCGCTGTTGGCTCGTTTATTATTCGCGCGACCTCAAGCCCCGCTATTGCACCCGCATCCTTCGTAGCTTGGCGCTGGTTGTCATTGAAGTAGGCTGGAACGGTTATCACAGCTTTATCCACTCGGGCTCCCAGAAAGGCCTCGGCATCTCTCTTTATCTTCTGGAGAATGAAGGCCGAGATTTGCTGCGGAGTATACTCTTTCCCGTATATCCGAACCCTGTAATCCGTGCCCATCTTCCTCTTTATCGCTTGGACGGTCCCTTCGGGATTGCTTACAGCCTGCCTTCTTGCAGGCTCGCCGACTAGAAGCTGCCCATCTGGCGTGAATGCAACATATGAGGGAAATGCTTTCCCTCCGATGGTCGTTCCTTCAGCACTCGGTATAATGACTGGCCTACTGGCTTGAATGACAGCTGCGGCGGAATTGCTTGTTCCGAGGTCGATACCTATTATCTTTGATGTCTGAGAGCTGCTCATCATATCACCGTAAAATGGTTAACATGATTATCTAGTGGTCTCGGTTAAGGGAGAGAAGGATACCTCAAGAAAAGTATTTTGGATGTCTTTGGGATAGTTTCGACTGAATACGCTCTCACTGATGCTTTTTCACCGTCTGTCCGAGGCCCCAAGGTTTTCAGATTGCTCAAATGGCGCCTCCCCTCTGACTTCTTCAGATATAGATTTCTTAGGGTTCTTGGCAACCACCACAACGCTCGGCCTGAGAAGCTTCCCTTTGAGCGTATAACCTGCTTTCAGCTCCTCCAGTACGATCCCATCAGGAGCGTCCTCCTTCACTATTTGGTCACCTGCCTCGTGCAACATAGGATCGAATTTCCCACCAACAGCCTCAACCTTGGCCAAACCTTCTTCTCCAAGAGCACTTCTGAGTTTCTCAAGGATCAACTCGAATCCAGACTTGATGACTTCTCCTTTTTCGATACCCAATGAAGCTTTTACAGCTATTTCCATGTCATCAATTATCACAAGAAGCCTTGAGATCAGCCTTTCATTAGCCCTAGCCACGATCTCCTCTATCTCTCTCTTTGTCCTTTTCTGTAAGTTCTCCATTTCTGCCTGCAGATATTTTAGTCGGTTCACGTAGTCAGCAGATCTTTGCTTCTCGTCTGCCAGCTCTTTCTTCAGCAGCTCTATCTCTTTTACGAGCTTTTTCAGATCAG
Organism: Candidatus Njordarchaeum guaymasense; assembly: GCA_030587605.1. Classification (GTDB taxonomy): domain Archaea; phylum Asgardarchaeota; class Njordarchaeia; order Njordarchaeales; family Njordarchaeaceae; genus Njordarchaeum; species Njordarchaeum guaymasense. Next base: position 2,891 of record JAUQYT010000173.1, on the reverse strand, counting down.
CATCTCTCTGTGAGAGTTCTGGAGGAACAGAGGGTGCAGAGCCTTTAGATTGTTTTTCGTGACCATTCATTTGCTTCACCTATCAGACCGGCCTAGTGTCCGCTTGATCTTGAAATCTCGAAAAAGTCGGCAGGCTATATTTGTCTTCTGGAATAGCGCGGTGGCATGGGAAGTGCTTTGCGTCAGAAGCGCTCAAGCCAACTTATGAGCGCTTTTGTTTGCGGTTTAGTGTTTGAGTGAACCCCTCGGAGCTTAGTCGGGGGATGCAAGCTATTTTCTATCCTGATATGGTGGAGTAAGATGGGCTCAGGGAGACGCTTTACCGCTCGCTGAGCGAAGGAGCAACAGTGCCGTAGGTACTGTTGGGGGGTAATAGATTTTGGGATTTGAACTGGTTAGGGGACCGCATAGTGTTGGAGAGGCGAATATACGCCTGCAGTTTACGCCGAAATATAGACGGGATATATTCCGAGACGGGAGGGTGAAGGAGGCCTGCATGCGAAGCTTCAAGAAGACAGTGGAGGAGCTCGGTGTAGTGCTGCATGCAGTCGAATTTGGATCTGAACACTGCCATATATTCGTGGGCGCCTGCAAGAACCATAGCATAACCCAACTGGCGCTACGGTTGAAGGGAGCCCGCGCCCGAAAGATAAGACAAGAACTGTGGCATGCAGTAGAAACGAGCTTTGGGGAGGCGCATTCTGGAGCAGCGGATACTTTTACGGTAGCGTAGGCTCAACCCCAAACGAAGCCATAATACTACAGTGGTTGGCGTAGGGGTGCATGCTCTCACCATAATTCAAGTGAGAGGACAGAATAACAGAAGAACGGCTTCACATAGCCGACCGTCACCAGTCAGGTCGTCGTCGGGCTTACCAAACCTATAGAATTAAACCACACCAATACACTAGAAACTTTTCATCCCTTTCACACAGGTGGACCACGAACGTAGTGTCCCATACTGAAACATAGCTTCTGAGAAGATCTTCGCACCAATCAGAATTTCTTGATATCAGTCATGTAACTGACTATTTTTTCAGGAGATGTGCCCCTCAATCCGATTGTCTACTTCCGAACACTAGTACTCAAGCTGCGAATGAATTCATCCCAAACTATCGGAGTCATGGAAAAATGACTTGAGTAGTATGAGATATAGAGTCCTAGAGAAATCCCCGCCACTGTGCAGAAAAAAATTGATAGTAAGTTAATCCAACGTCTATTTGCAGGCAACCCTGCAAATATCAAGACCAAAGGAGTTATGGGCATCAACCATCTGGCGAGATGATCTGCTGATGTGGCCAATCCGCTGCCTAGTGACTGGACCAAATAGTATCCTACATTGAACAAACCGTAGAAAAGGATAAACGGGACAACGATTTTTCCCCTCTTGGGCAGGTCTCTAATCCTGGTCTGCCAGAAGAATGGCAGAGAATAGCCAACAAACATTGCGAATGCTACCGTTGATTTTGTCAGAAGGTTCCATAACAATTTCGGGTTTTGTTCTGGAATGAAGGAGCCCCAACTTACCTGTAGAAACGAAAACGAGTAGGATTCAGTGGTCAGAGCTTCTCCGAAAATCAGCGTGTTTGCATTCCAATATGCCATCAAAAGAATGATTGAAAGAAAAAATGCGAGAAGCACTTTCAGTGGCTTTCTCTGAATAATATACAAACCAGAGATATATGGAAAGAGCAGGATACCTGGGTATCGAGATAAATATGCCAATAGCGAAGAAAGACCTGCAGACAGCGGGAGACTGATCGAACTACTGCTTTTGCTCGCAAGTAGCATTGTTAGTATAAGAATACATGTGAAGACTGTTTCGGTCATGTGCCTTGCTGATAACCAGATCAAAAGGGGGTTACATGCCATCAACCAAGCTGCCAAAATAGCCTTTCTCTCATTCCGAAATATCTCCACAGAAAACCTGTAAGTTAGAAATATGGATGACACTCCTGCTAAGAACGGAGTGAGCATGAAGGATGCCTTAGTCACACCGAATATCGCTAGAAATGGAACCGATAGTATCGACAGGAGCGGATATATCTTTGGGATTTTTCCGACCGAGTAAGCCTCAAAAGTTTGTTTGGCGTATACTCGTTCATCGACAATCGTGTACGTCGAAAGCATGTACGAAAATATGAAAGAGCCTGCAAACAAAACCATAGCTACTGCAAGACCTGGAATCTGGACAATTCTCCTTCTGTTCAACTCTCTATTCCTCCAATACCAATTTACGGAGCAGCTACACTCCTAATCTCTCGCCATCTATTAGAGCTTCGTTTCTCAAGCCAGTCCTTGCGCCAAGTCATGTGGATACAGGTTCGTTTTTGTTTTTATGACCACCAGGGCCAAAAACATAGGACCACTGACTTCCGCAAAGTCATTAGTTCTCGTGGCCATTCTAGGAGACTCCAGACTCGAGCCTGTGTATTGTTGGGTATTTCTTCCATGCATTATGCTTTCCGTTCTCACTTAGAGAAAGATAAACAACAACTTTCTCCAAGTATTTAATTAGCATGCTTCAATGACCGCATCATTAACAACATTGGTGTGAGGAAGATGGATAATGGAGCGCGTATCATGGAAATCTTGATGCGGGGGCGAACTTGAATAAGGGCGCGAAATCAAACATGCTTTTGCGCCATTTGGCTTCTCATTGTTGTCAGTTTTTCTCGGCTTCAACAAATAGTTCACAGCCAAAGAGAAATGGCTCAAATTTTCTTACCGTAAACCCAGATTTCACTAATCCCCACATTGTTCGTGTGGGCGATAGTGGAGCGTGGTCAAATTCAAGTTGTTCATGCCTCAGACGACTCCAGATCACCTCTAATAGATCCCATCTAATTCCTGGGCGCGGTGCGGTAATCAACAGACATCCTTTTTTCTTC
>JAUQYT010000127.1 GCA_030587605.1 Candidatus Njordarchaeum guaymasense | reverse complement strand
TTTTCCTTTTGACCAGGATTCATGAAACATATTCTTCAAGTTTCCTTTCTCAGAAGCAGGTGAGAGGAAGAGGAGGTTTGGGGGATTCTTCCCCCAACAATCGTCGTGGTGGGGAGCTAGTTGTGTGTGTGTGCGCACCAAGGGTAGCGTCGTCGTCGTGAGAACTGGTGCGGCCGCCGGGACGCATACCCAATTGGGTTCGAAACCACCTCTCAGAAGCAATGCAAAGTCATAACTACTGGCGAGGACCAGATTACTTTTCGGGGTTATAACCATGGTTGAACCTTAGCTCCGAGGTGGGGAGCTATAGAAGCACCGAGAAAAGGAGGGAGGTGAAAGAGGAATTGTATCACATAAAATTTGTCAACTGCGTGCCAAAGGATCGAGCGAAGATACCTGAGATACTGAAACAGTTCAAAAGGGTTGAGGGTGTTGAGCCTCTTGGTTTGTTCTTTCCAAGAGGCAGCGGTTACATGTATGCCACAATAACCAGGTACAAGGACTACGGGGCTTGGCAAAAGTATTGGACAAGCCCTGAGACAACTGAGGCGCGACAGAAGGCGACTGAAATAATAACTGAAGAGATGGACATGTTCTTTGAAGAAAGATAATTCCGGGAAAACTTCCAATCGTAGGCAGATATCAACACCCTGTTTCTTCCATTTTTCTTGGTAACCACGAAGTCAATCTCCAAATGCCCGTCCCCTCAAGAACCAACGAACTCGCGAGGAACCGAATTTTCAGTCAGAGGTAAGACAGGCTACAGCCGTCAACTCGTCGCATAATGCCCAAGAGTTTTGACGGGGATAGAGTTTTCGCGCGTGTCTAGACAACCAGTCTTGAAACTGGAACTGTAGATCAGTGGCCATGACGTGACGGCATTCACTTGACGTCCCTTGAGAAGTTGACGGACGCGGTCAGGCTCCAAGTCTTTCCTTCTGAGAGGTCGTACCTTACCGACACCTCATCTGGGGCAGCGTGTTTCCATCCGGTCGGTGGCCTTTTTCTCAATGATGCGTTTACGCAGAACCTGAGGATCTCGATTGGTATCATTTCCATGGCGATCTTCGTATTCTTGAAGGAAGCCAAGTAGGCTTGAAGGGCGTCTGGATCGACAGGGGTTTGGCCCTGCCTCATCGTGTAGTCAAGCTCAACAGTCGCAATATCTACGGCGTCAGTGAAGGGGCATATTGATTTGAAATCCTTGAACTTCAGGGTGGTTCTGTTGTCCGTATGCTCTTGACCAGTTAGTCTAACCATTTTGAATAGCCACCTTCTTGATCATTTGAGCGTTTGACGACCTTAATGGAACTTTTCCCTCGCGTCTTTTGGAAGCACATATGAGCTAATGCAGGCTAGCGCGCGCTCTGCTGCATTGCTTCTCGAGCCTTCACCGTGTGTTGCACAGTGTATTCGTTACCTTTCTCCACCTCGAAGCTCTGTTACCTGCTACTATGCTAGAGTCTTGACTGCCTGGATCATTCTAGTCGTCGAACGCTATCATAGCAGGCGAATCTTCTCAATGGCATCCTTCTCCGTCATGATTGTGATGTCTCCAAGGTGTTCGACTCTTCGCTGTCTCACGAGATGCTCCAATCTCTTCTCTGCTAACTGGAGATTTGTGGATGGCCTGTAGAAGACGAATAAGAGGTTCGCGTCTGATTGGATGCTGACGCTCTTGACGTCATAGTCTTCTCCGACCTTGAGCAATCGCTTGATCAGCATCAGCCGCTCAGTTGGTTCAGGAACCTCTTTCACTTCTTCGGAGGATTCCCCGCATCTTCCGCAAGCCCAGAACATGTGCTTCAGATACGATTCGCTGGCACGGTCACGCTTCTCATAGCGTATGCCGTAGCAGACATGTTCGGTTGAGATTCCGCATTTCCCGCATTTCTGGTATACTCTGATGCTCACTCGTTTGCCTGAAGGCCCGACCACCATAGCGATTCCTCATCATTGCGCGAGAAACTTAGCCTAGGCTTTTGATTGAAGCTTCTGTTCTCTTTTCTTCAATTCATTATAGAGGTATTCGAACCACTCGCCAATTGCAGAGCTTTTTCGCCTTATCCTTGCTTCCTTCGTAACCGAAGCCATTCTTTCCCAACATTGTTTTATTGCAGTGGAGAACAAATCATCAACCAAATCCATACTTATCAGCTTTCTTTTGACAAGCACCCCCACACCTTCAAAGAATGCTCCCATAGAATAAAACATGGGTGTAGCTTCTTCGTGCTTTCTCACATAGTCTGCAAAGTCCTCGGTGTTTAGGTTTACTGCATATTGAAGCCATTTTTGAAATTCTGGGCTTCCAAATTTGTCGTATAGTCTCATGACCATGTCTGTTTGTCTTAGCTTGGCTTGATTTCTCATATCCAGAACGTAGTAAACGACACCAACAAGTACACCTCCAGCTGCAACCATTGCAGAAATCTCGGTAATATCAACCAATTCCAGACACCTGTACTGCCAAAGAATATGGTCTGAATCAATTCAGGTATAACTTTTCCTCATCGTTCTCGCTCAGTCTCCAAAGCCAGCCTCAACACAACATATGCCTTCAACAATGGGAACATGGTTTCACTTGTCAGGAGATGCGAGGTCACAGATTTTGAATCCACATACTTCGCCCCAAGAACCTTGATCGAGCGAAGCGAGAATATAGCGTATATAGGACCCTTCGTAGACCCGGAGAGCTCGCTGAAAATATTCAGCTCCCATTTGAGGAATGTTTACTACCTAAAGTAGGTCGATTCGAATTCTACGCAGCCTGATCATAAACCTTATTTCCGCACTGAAGGCCAAGAGCCTCGGCGTCCAACATGGACATCCTCCAGGCCATCACTAATAGGCGCTCAATCAGGAAATTCAGAGTGAAACCTGTTGCTGAAGCAGACGTTATGCGAATAATCGAATGCGGTCAGAGAGCTCCATCAGCCTGCAGTCTACAGACATACTCCACAATTTGGGTCAAAGATGAAAATAAGCGAAGAATACTCTGGGAAGCGTGCGGAAAACAATCATTCATCCTTGAGGCACCTGTGACTCTTGTACCGTGCGCAGACATTAGGA
>JAUQYT010000119.1 GCA_030587605.1 Candidatus Njordarchaeum guaymasense | reverse complement strand
CCACGCAACGGCGTCACATCCAGTGGCTGGATCAAGTGGTACCCAGACAAACTGGCTAACACTTGGGCCACGTACTTTAGCTTCATACCGCCTGAGCGAAAGGCTGTCCTCTACTCGGCGCTGAAAGCGGAGTTTTCTGACCCCGCATCAGCATACTCAACCCTTGGACCTGAAGTAGTGTATCTAGCTGTGGCGTCTCTGGCTCAACGTGATACTCCGACAGCTGACGGCTACATGAGAGAGATATTGAAGCATCAAGATCAAGAAGGTGGATTTCGAGATCTGCATGGGTACACTCATATATCTGGTTGGTTCATCACAGCCGCGGGATTACGCTTAGCTTGGAACGATCTGGCAGAAATCATCTTCACGTGAGCACGAATATGTGGTCCCAAGAGAATTATTTTCTCCGCTCCCGTTGCTTCTTTCCCAGTGACAACAGCGCTCACCTTGTTCTGTCGCCAAACGTTCTGTCAGATGAGATTCAGCAAGTGGAACCAATGTGGGAGAAGGTTCTAGACAGAACCTGTCATGGCTGAGACTATGCAGACTTGCTTGTGGCCAGGTAGAAGATATGAGCACAGGAACCAAATGCAAATTCCCCCGCTTCAAGATGTTGAGTTTCGCTTTTCCGATAGTCGTTGTTCTAACTTCTCTTCTCATTCTTCCTCCCCTGTGGGGAGGAAGCACTGGAGTTCCTGAAGCATACTACCAGTTCATAATGGATCACGCGCCTTACGTCTATGTTACCCCCGGGGTAGGCACGGACTCGTGCTGGGGTCGTACAGCGTTTGCCGCGGCTTTCGCAATAGACTTCCTTCACAGAGCATACTCTCATACGCAATTTGTGACACGGAGGTTTGCCATTCACAATATGATAGTGACTCTAGCAGACTTCATTCTGAGTCAGCAATTTGTATTGGACACTACGAAAACTCAATATGGCGGCTTTCGAAGTAGCGAAACAAGCCAATATTTCTACAGCGTCGATGCTGCTCGAATCATACCTGCCTTGATAAGGGCATATGACTTGACCGGACGATCCTCTTACCTGAATGCTGCAAGATTGGCTGGATCTAGGTTTCTTTACGCGATGCAGAATCCTCCAGTTCCCAGTATTGTTGACAAGTACCACGGAGGTTTCGTGCGTGGGGTCAACATAGCGGAAGGAAGCTCTGGTAGCGTGGAGCTTTGGCTCACTCAGATGGATATTGAGAATCTCTACGCGCTGATCGGCTTGAAGATGCTTATTGACTATGATCCCGCAAACCAGATCAAGTACGAGAAAATGATGTTAGATGCCATAGGCTTTCTGCGTTCCGGGTTTGAGAAGTTATACCTCTACTATGATCCGTCTCCAACCGGTAAGGGAAAGTGGCGTAGAGTTGGTTTAGGCGAGAATGAGATCTATGATGATTCTCTCGCTTATGCCCTACTTGGGGTCTATGAGTTTGAAGGATGGAGCACAACCGTGCAGAGAGTCTACAACTCCATAAACACTATTGGCCCCTCCCCAGATCATCCATCGTATAATCCCTCAATATGCTGGGCAGGTTACATAGATGTCATCAGTCGTCTTCCAGCATGCGACTATTACGACGCAGTGACCGCAGGAATCTTGTGGAAAATCCGAAAGAATCACGACAAGGCAAACCTCGATCTCAGCATAAGAATCGTCAGAGAACATGTGGAGCGATTCATGTTCTGGGGAGTGAGGTTCTCTGATTTCAGTTATGTCGATACGAAACAGTCGATGGCATCAATTTGCTGGCTTTCGTTACTATTCCTAGAGTATCAGAATCCAATCGCTTGGTTCACGTAGACTAACGCAGAGAAACGGGCCCAGATTGCCCCACGCTCCTCTCAGAGCGCCTTGTTCAGAGGTTCTTTCACTTGCGATGTGAGACATCAGGAAGAGTTCCGGGAAGCAACACGTAGCATTAGTCGTATCAGCAGCCACTGGAGCTGGCCCTTATCACATTCGATGGGATGTCGTTAACTTTCTCCTTGAAAGGAAGAAGAAGATGCCAATGACTGATGCGATGAAGAATACTCCTATTGCCAGAATGAGAGATCGTCTTGCTATCAGCATAGGTTGAGAGCCCTCAGCCTTCCAATTGACTCCCACAGTAATGGGTCTGTCCATCACTATTGTCACCGTGTTGCTCGACGATGTTAAGTCTCCCTCCCATCGTACAAAGACCAGCCTTGTCAAGTCAGCAAGTACCACGATTGAGGCAACTGAAAGAGTGGCCGTAGCGCCATTATCATACCAGCCTTCTCCTTTGGGATCGCCATACTGCGACTCCACCCTAAGGAGGTATTGGATCTTGTGCTTTGCCGTCACATTCTTGGGGCCATTCATCAATACTGTTCCCACAGGAGAAGAGCCAGAATAGTCGCCACTCCACTCGGTAAACAAGTAACGGACTCCTTGGCCAAGGTCTACTGATAATTGAGTCCTGAAAGTCGCAGTTGAACCCGAGTCGTACCATCCGGATCCCACCGGCTCTCCACGAGGCGAACTCACATTCAGATAGTACTGGCTGGAATACTCGAAGGCATGGGAACTTGCAGATGACAAAATCCAAGAGTTGCTCTTGGCTACATAACGTGTGCCGACATCTGCATCTATGAATGCGTCCACTGAGATCGTGTGATTTCCTGTGGTCAGGGCCGATGATTTTTCCTCTCCCCCTCTTATAGTGCCTGCCTCAGCTCCGTCGACCGTTACTCTTGCGACAAATCTCGAAGGAAGTCCTGATAGGCGGATGTTTGCCGAGTAATTGCCCACGGTGAAGCGTTCTATGAAGAGGAGGTAGGGGCCATGGTACATCTCCAACCTCCAGATTCCCGAGTTGTTCTGCACCATGTTTAGAACGTCTGCTGAGAAAGTCCAGATGGATGTGTCTCCTCTCTTCCGGGCGTCAAATTTCCTTACCCTGAATTGTGCAAGTTTGTCATCCGGTCCGTAGAAACGACCGATGCCCACAACTTCTGGCACGTCTGCAAGATACTGCATCTTCATGTAGCATTTTGCCCATGTTTCATTGCTGAGGTAGCCATTGACCCTCGTGATAGGCTGGGACGCTGAATCCAGATCGCCTTTGTAGAAAGAGTAGTCTGTCACAAGGACTGGCTTGCTCTGTGCGTTGACTGTGACCAGATTAGAATGTTGAGCGGCAAGAATGCTGAACAGGAGCAGGCTGAAGATTATATAACGCGGCGAGTTCCTAGAGGATGTAGTCTTCATCGCTCAATCAGGCTCCTGTGTTGATTTAACTATTGACTCGCAAAAGTCGATGTCTCCTTCATTCGAAAGGAACATTGTTGAGAGCACTCTTTATGACGAAGATCTTGACATATGCGAACCGAGCTATCCCCTCGTCCACAGTCAGATGTGGCTCAGAATATGTTCCAACTGGGTAAGTGTTTCTTGAAGAGTAGACTTGAACGCCATCCACAAATGCTCTGATTCTTCCATTGTGAACCATGAATCGTATGGTGTGCCACGTCCCATAAGTCACTCTCGGCTCAATGTTAACCGTCTGATATACATAGTCGGTCTTATGCGCCACATGTCTAATATCCACTCTTTGTCCCTCTGCGAATAGAACCATGCCCGATTCGAAGTTCACTGCCGGACTGTCTCTCGTTAGAAGTTGCGCTTCAGCACTGCGGGCTCCTGTTCCTCGCACGATCATGACCTTGGTTTCTATGATGAAATCTGCTCCATGATCAAATGAGAAGACATAGACAGACTGGTCTTCCTTTCCGACGAACAAGTCTTGCCCTTCCAGTGTTCCGTCCACTATGGTCCAGTTCCCCCAGTACCAACCTCTTGGATAGAAGCCGTCTTTGAAGTTCCAGTGCAAGACTTGAACCCATTCCAAATCTTCAGCTATCGGTTTGCTGCTTTGTTCTAAGTACGAGTCCAATCGACCCGTCTGCCCGTCGGATAGGTGGACTAGGCGCGTCTGTGCGGTGTGACCTTCGCCTTTCTGGCTCCACTCTGTTATCTTGAGCCGGTAGTCTCCGTGAGGAAGCCACATGGCGTATGTGCCGTCTAGTGTAGAATATTCGAAGATACCAGACGACCCCTCCGCAGCAACGGTAACCCACGACGTCGTTCTGTAGTCATCGCAGTAAGTGTAGCAGTAGACATTGCCGTAGAGTAGAGCAAGCTGATCCAGACATGTGATTACTGATGATTCTCCGCCAAGATTGACGTTTGGGACAAGTACTCTGTAACGATGTTCATAAGGCCCCAAATGGTTTTCACGAATCTGTTTAGGCGACTCGCCATACAGGATGCCCAGCATTGGCTGGAAGAAGTCCACTCTACCATCACGGTCTACGTCGCCGTACCAAGGTACAATGTCGATCTCGATCGTCCACCCTCCCTTATAGTTGGGGTGTGCGTCAATCCCATACGGGGCAAGC
>JAUQYT010000042.1 GCA_030587605.1 Candidatus Njordarchaeum guaymasense | reverse complement strand
GAGTGAAGAGATTCAACAATCTCTCGCACCGCACAAGCTCTGCCCATGATGTAGTACTGCGACTATGTACGACCCGCGGATTGCGAGATTCGAAAATGCATCGACAACCCTGCTCCTTAGGAGAATCAAATGTATATTTCTGAGCTCACTAATGAGAATTCAGTGGGTCTATCGCGTTTTGGGGAGACAATAAATGGCTGATCAGATGAGTTTTGGCATAAATGAAGTCGATAAGCTAATGGGCGGAGGAATGCTTCCAGGCAACAGCTACCTGATGGAGACTGGACCAGGCACAGAGGAACTTGCCTTCGCGGCAGCATTTCTCAACGAAGGGTTGCGCCAAGGAAACGTCTGTGGCATACTTCTGTTTGACATGCCACACGAAAACATGATCAGCAAGCTGGCAGACTTTGGTGTCAATGCAAGGAAGGCATTAGACTCAGAAGCCATGGTTATAGCTGACCTTTGGAGCGAAGGGAAGTACGATCCCGAGCGGCGGGGTCCAATTCTGTTGACAGATAACTTAACTGATCCCAACTCTGCTCTTCGTCTCTACTATGATCTAGCAGAGTTGAATGAGAAAAGACTGAGGAGCGGAAAATTCACAGGTTCCAGACTCGTCGTATACTCTATCTCTTCACAGATCATGAATTACAAGATTGAAGCAACATACAAGTTGGACAAGATAGGTGTGAACATGATTAGGCAAGCAAAGGTTTTAAGTCTTGCCGTCATAGACCCAGAAATGTTTGATGAAACCGTGGTTGCAGCTTTTGAGCATATGAATGATGGGATAATCGTATTGACTATGAAAGAGGTTAAAGGCAAGTTTCAAAGGTTTTTCAGAGTGAAGCAGTCGCCTATTGGCGGGTTCTACACAGATGAAGTTCCCTACGAGATCGTCGATAATAGACCTGCTCTCCTGACTCCGTTGACCGAGCCCACTGTCTCTTTCAGTACTCGGGCAAAGTTCCACGCAGACGGATCTATAAGTATGGCTGGCTCAAGGTTCATGTTAACCAATGTCATGGTACCGAATATCCTTCTGGAGCAGGCTATGACGATGCTTGGCCACGATACTGCTGCAAAGGAAGTTTACAACCTTTATAAGAAGACTGGGCAAGCCGAAATCAAGACGTTGTTGTCATCCTTGAATGTCAGCCAAAGCCGCTCGGATCCTAAACAGCTGCTGAAGTTGTACGCGAGCTACTTGTCCAACGTTGGGCTAGGGATGATTGAGCTAGTTAGGTTCACCAATGATCTTGTCACTTACAGGGTTAGAAATTCGCTCTGCTCGCAGGGTCAGCGGTCTGAGAAACCAATGGCTCCGTATCTCGCAGGAACTTTTGCCGGAGCCGTTGAGGTGATACTAGGGAGACTGGTTAAGTGCACCGAGATAAAGTGCATGGCGAAAGGAGACGACTACTGCGAATTCGAATGCCGAGAAACTGCTCGATGAAGCATTTGAAGCCGAGAAGCAGCGGCCACCAAACTACTGGCTTGATAAACCCATCCGATAATGAGGAAACCAGATTCAGGTGGCTTGTCTATGACTTGCGGAGCCAGCCTTTTCTCTTCGCATCTTCGATTAAGCTAGTGAAGGTTTTTGATGCCGGGAGATTCATGGTCTCATCTAGTGGTATCCACTTCACATCTTCAGCGTCCGTTGATGCCTTGAGCATTCCTCCAACTGGGTGGGCGACGTAGTAGATGATGGTGTAGTGGAACCTGACGCGATGATTTTTGTCTTTGAGGATGTGGTCAAGGACTGTTAGCATTCGCTCGATCTCGATTCTCATTCCTGTTTCCTCCTTGGCTTCTCTCTTAACAGCGTCCTCCATTCTCTCACCGAGCTCGACAACCCCGCCCGGAGCAGACCAAAGCCCTTGACTGGGCTCATTTTTCCTTTTCACCAAGAGAAGTCTACCCTTATCAAGAATGAGAGCTGCCACAGCGACTATCGGCGTATCAGGATATTCTCGTCGGATACTTTTCATTCTATTCAAAACTCTCCGTTAACCCTCTTTTTTCATGAGCTCAAAAGGTTTCCCCTGAGTAGCCGTTGGCTAGACAGAGACCTTTTCGCAGTGAAAACGGCATCCAACTCGTATGCATTTATGGAGAAGCGAGTCTTGTTTGATCAGCGCATAAGTTATGAATGCGCGTGCTAGACGATAGCTTTATATAACATTGTGTTAGCTATATGTAACCAGATGTTACTTAAAACTAACATGGAGGTTGACAAAAATGACGAGGAAATTCGAGGGCGAAAGTAAGCTAAGATTGGTTGCAGCAGGATATTGGATCAGCACTATCTATTTCTTGGTTGTCAGCATGTCTCTTATTACGGATGAACGCTTCGCCGAGCACCCCATCTCCTTTGCCTTCGTTACTCCGATGTTTCTCTTGATGTTCTTCTTCAGTTATCTCGGTTTAAGCAAGGCGGAGGGAGACGAGAGACTAGCGAAGATTGCTGGTAGAGCGATGACCGTCTCATGGTGTTGTACGCTGTTAGCGGCAGCCGCCATAATAGCCCTAAGTTCGGCGCTAGACATTACTTTCATTGCAAGGCAAGTGTTAGGCATTATGCTTATCGTGATGATAGCGACCATGACGGCCTCAAATGAGATCATGAAGAGGAGAAGCGAAGTGCATTAGATGAACAGATCAATCCTTGGTGGTCTAGGTGAAAACTAGAATCAAAGAACTCAGAGCCCGATACAACCTGACACAGGAGGATCTTGCCAATATCGTGGGCGTAAGAAGAGAGACAATCGTTTTTATGGAGAAGGGAGGCCACAATCCGTCGCTGAGATTGGCCCACGCTGTTGCTAAAGCACTAAATACAACAATAGATGATTTGTTCCTCTTTGATGACTAGACTGCCGCAGAGTCTGGAGCGCGCTAGGAAACACGACAGCGCAAAGGTCTAGAGCGCGCGGATACTTTGTTAAGAACGGTTGTGTTTTGGGACACCCGTACCCAGAATGCGACAAGAAACCTAAGTTGAGCTGGGTTGAGATCAAGCCTTCTTGCCGCGTTATGGGATTGTTCCTGTCGCGGATTAGGTTTCCTAGGTCTCTTTCTTCTTGGTGCTTTCTAGCTTCTCCACCAGTTTCTGGTACTTCTCGTTAATTAGTTTCCTGTCAAACTCCCAGAACTCCTGAAGCATGGCATCCTGTTCCTGTTTCGTGAAGTAGTCCAAGATCGGGAAGAAGAAATGCTTGTCCTCTTTCTCAATGTGTTTAGGGTAGAATTCAGCTAGGGCTTTTAGCTTGGCAGCGACATCCTTCAAAGCATCTCTGTTGCCCTGCACGTATCTGTCCTTGGCAGAGACTAACTCGCCCACTGTCTTTCTGGCATATATGTGCTCTTGTACAAGTTCATCCATTGTCTTCTTGTGCTCTGGTGAGAGCTTCTTCTTCGCAAGATCCCTGAAAAGGATGTCCTCTTCCTTGCCATGGTGGCATCTATCCGCGTAAGTTCTCGCGAAGTCGACGTACGTGTCGATGAAGAGGGGATCAGCCTTCTTACCTACTTTTATCTCCTTCAACTCTTCTCTCACGATGGCAATCATGCGCTCGATAAGCCTGTGCTCGATCATCAGAGGACCAATTGGCTTCGTGGTGACTCACCCTCAAGTTCAACAGCTACGGAGGTTAGGTGCTTCAGATTTAAATCTCCTTTGGTGTTCCTAGAGCTTCAGCAGCTTTCTGGCATTCTCGCCTAAAAGATCATTTCTTTCCTTTGCTGTAAAGTTCTTGATGCCGATTGCTTTCATCGCTTCGGGGACCTGATACTCTTTTATCCATTTCACCCAATCCTTTTGTTTCAATGCTGATTTAAGCCATCCCCAGTCGGACCCGAACAGTATTCTTGCTGGAGCTACATTTACGAGCCTACGCAGAGAAGAGACAAAGTAATTTTGGTCGAGTACTTGAAATGGTTGACCCCAACCTGAGATGTCAGCATAGACACGTGGTCGTGTGAACAGTACTGAGATCACTTCATCCAGCCATGCAGTCCAACCTGCGTGAGCCATGATTATTCTGAGTTCAGGAAACTTGCCTGCAACCTCGTCTACATATACGGCGCGTGTACATTCCATATAGAAGGGCCCAGCGGCAGGTCCCGTATGGGTCAGCACAGGTACATCATAATCTAGTGCTTTCTTGTAGAGTGGCGTGCACACTTCATCGTTTGGGCGGAAGCCTGCCGGTGGCCATATTTTAATCCCCTTCATTCCCCACTGCTTCAATCCGCGCTCTACGATGTCTAAGGCGTTCTTGCGGCGCGGGTCAACTCCTATGAAGCCGACTAGTCGGTCAGGATACTTATGAACCGCATCTGATACGTACTTATTAAATTCTTCAATGTCCGCTTCGAGTCGCAGCCCTGGGATAAATCCCTTACCCCAATCACCTGACAACGCTACGCTTTTATCGATGCCCGCCTCATCCATCTCCTTTATCAGCTTGTCTGGGTTCCCGTCCATCATGTCTTGCATGAGAGATCCTTTCATCAAGTCTTCTCTCTTCAGTCCGAATGCGACTGCGTATTGATCTGCGATCCCTTCTATGAAGTTCTCGGGCCAGTGCCTTCTCCGGTAAATATGGACATGTGCATCTATCACAACCATACTTTCCTCTTCCTCCTACTACACTCATGAAATCAGAAGATGTGTAATATCTGTAATAATCCCCAATATATATTTCGACCCAAGTTACGCGACTTGGGGCGAAGTGTCTTAGATCAACTGCGTGAATCTTGTAAGGATAAAGTAAGTCATTCCCCAGATCACGTTGTCCCCAATCTTGTAGATGGGCAACACCCCGTAGCTGAATTTGGCTGTTCCTTTGTTTTCGATTAGTTGTTTCGGTGAAACCCAGATGAAATGTTCTAGTTCTCTTTCTTCTAGCTTGATTCTTGGCTCATATTCAAGTAGCACCACAAAGGGGATGATTCTCATCCCAGGTCTTACAGCTGACCTGTAGACGTCTAGCATTCCTAGAAAGCGAGAGCATTCAAGCAGATTGATTCCAGTTTCTTCCAAGGTCTCTCTGATGACTGTTTGCTTCAGATCCTGGTCTTGGGGCTCACGTCTGCCTCCAGGTAGAGCCATCTGTCCCGACCACGGGTCCGCTGGGTTCTCAACTCTCTTCACGACGAGGATCCTCAGTTCCTCGCCAGCAGGTCTCAGCAGTAGCGCGACTGCGGCATCTGCTTCCTCATTTCCCGTAATGGGTTTCAGTGTTCTGAACAGTTTCCGCAAGGTCTTTGAAGCAGAGCCCAAAATGGATCGCCCCGTTGAGTGCTAGCCCCGTGATCTCAGGTTGCTCTTCCCTTGGTGGGAAAGTGCCACTTGTATGCTAGCGCTCTAAGTAGAATAAAAGAGTGGCGGTGTTCCTCGATTAAGGACCCAGGCTTGAGGCGACGGAACTCAAAGCTTCTGGAAAGATGCGGTCTCTTCATGGATGGTTCTCTTTCTGTTTATCGCCCGGTGAGGTTTTCCTTCGGTAAAGTCTTCCAGTGAATGGACATGGGCCAATCTTGCCAATGGCTTTCTCAGCCAAGTCATCTGCCTCTCCGGGTGCTGATTTGCTCCAATTGGAATTATGTTTGAACGATATGGGGTCTGTCCAAGATAGGCTGAAGTCTTCAAGTTCCTGCGGTGACATGCATATGCATGCTCGAAAGAGGTTTCTGTGGAGGCTCAATGGCGCAGTGAAAACTCTCTTTGGGTCTATTTTATTCTCAACACTTAGTTCCTTGGATCCAGTCGACTCAACCAATTCGCGAAATTGAGGTTTGAGACTTACTATAACGAATTGAACCGTTGCAAAGGCTATGTTCAGAGGTCCGAGTTTCTTGAAGATCTCATCGGAAAATGCCGAAGGATTCAGGTGCACGTGCGCGCCGTTTCCCGACCATTTGACAAAAACCGATTTCCTGACACCGTTGTCTTGAAGGAATTCGACAATAAGTTTGGCAACTTTGATCGTTGTTCGCCAGTCGTCAATTACGTTATCGATGTCCCAGATCGACGTAGAGCGCTCGATGTTATCTTCGTCGTCCGTGTCATCTGGGTTCTCAAGTTTCCTGAATTCATTAATCGTTCCGTAGAAAGTTCTTGGCGAAAGCCTTCTGAACATGTTAAGTAGCTTTGTTGTATCTGTCTCCCCTTGAATCGTGAGTGGGACTTTTCGTTCTCTCCACCCCTTGTACCTAACGAGATAAGGAAGTCCGCCTGGAGGCTTCTTTTCGC
>JAUQYT010000014.1 GCA_030587605.1 Candidatus Njordarchaeum guaymasense | reverse complement strand
TGAGATGCAAACAAATATTAAAGAACCAAAAACAATAGTATATGGAAAAGCATGAATCAGAGATCGGCAGACAGAAACAAACCAATTCAATAATGGCATATAAATTCTGGGGGGTTGTCCGAGTGGCTTAGGGGCGATAAACATCTGGAAACTCAAAACCAAGTTTACCCCAAGGCCTGCAGAGCCCGCGACAGGGGTTCGATTCCCAGGGTCTTTCTCCCTGGGAGAAAATCCCCTACCCCCCTTCACATTCACAAAGCCAGTTGATTCCGTGAACTCCTTTCTCCAACTTGTCTGGTCAACAACTTATCTTCATGACTAAGACAGAAGATTATTAGCTGATTCAGGATTCAGATGATAAAGACGGCATGCTTCTGAAGAGGCTGAAAAGAGGGCGCTTGCACATTGGTTCTTAAGGTCTATAATAGCCTGACAGGCGAGTTGGAGGAGTTCAGACCGTTTGAGGACAAGAAAGTGAGGCTATACGTGTGCGGGCTGACAGTCTACGACTACGCTCACATCGGTCATGCGAGGACGTATATCGCCTTCGATATCATAAAGCGTTACTTGAAGTACAGAGGATACAATGTTCTTCACGTTCAGAATATAACTGATGTAGATGACAAGATTATTGCGAGGGCTAGCGAGCGTGGAGTTGACCCCTTTAAGTTTGCCTCTGAGTTCGCAAGGGACGCGCAAAATGACCTTGATTCACTGGGAGTAGAAAGAGCTGATATCTATCCACGCGTCACCGAGCATATTAAAGACATCATTACTTTGATTGAGAAGCTGATCAAGAACGGCCATGCATACCAAGTCAACGGGGATGTTTACTTCTCAGTTGAGAAATTCAAGAAGTATGGGCGTCTATCGCATCAGTCTCCCAGCGAGGTTTTGGCTGGGGCACGTGTCGAGGTTGATGAGAAGAAGAGGAACCCTGCTGACTTCGCTCTCTGGAAGAGCGCCAAGAAAGGGGAGCTGTCCTTCAAGAGTCCTTGGGGCATGGGGCGCCCAGGGTGGCATATTGAGTGCAGCACTATGTCGATGAAGTACCTTGGCGACGGGTTTGAGATCCACGGTGGTGGCAAAGACCTTGTATTTCCCCACCATGAGAATGAGATTGCTCAGTCAGAGGCGGCGACAGGTAAGGAGCCCTTCGTCAAGTACTGGTTGCATACAGGTTTCCTTAATGTCAGTGGCGAGAAGATGTCGAAGTCGCTCGGCAATTATGTGACCATCAAGGATGTTCTAAGCAGATGGGATCCTGATGTCTTCAGGCTGTTTGTTGCCTCTGCCCATTACCGCAGCCCCATCGATTTCAGCGAGGAGGTTCTCGAGCAAAGCAAAAAGAACTTGGCCAGGATCAGAAGTGCTGTGGACGACCTCGAGAACCAAGTCGAGAAGCTTGAAAAAGAGCAACAAGGAGAAACCCACCATCCAGCGAGAGGTGATGCTGGCATCAGCAGTGAAGCAAACGAGATCGAGAAGAGATTTATCGAAGCGATGGACAATGACTTCAATACTCCTCAGGCCTTGGTCGCTTTTCAGGATCTCGCAAAGCTCGGCAGCAAAGCGCTAAGTGTTGGTGCTGGAATAGATACACTAAGGTCAATCCTTGTTAAGCTGAGAAGCCTTGCTGGCGTAATCGGGTTATCCAAGGTTAGTAGCAGAGAGGTTGAGAAGAAGGAAGAGCTGCCAGAAGAAGCTTCCAAGCTCATCAATGAGAGGGAAGAAGCGAGAAGGAACAAGAACTGGAAGAAAGCTGATGAGATAAGAGAAAGGTTGGGGAAGATGGGCATAGTAATTGAGGACACAGCTGAAGGAACAAAATGGAGATTCGTATCGAATAGCAGCACTAGCTAGTGTGGTTCCTTGCCTTTTGCCCACATGTCCTCAAAGAGGGTGACGAGCAGGTTTACAAGCGCATCGCTGTCCACCCATAAGGCTAACTCGTCTTTGTCTATTATGGCGCTTTTGTCGCTAGTTGAGAGTGCTACTAATGCCTCTTTTTTGTCGAAGACGGCGAATTCTGGTAGGTTAAGGTCCAGGTTATCTTGTGCGTTCCTGAATTTACAGTGCTTGTACTCCTGTACAAACCCCATTGTTTTTGGAGTCAACTTGGTTAGGATTCGGATTGAGAGTCCTTCTGAGATCGTTCTTACGTCCAGCAGTCCAAGCGTGTGCAGAAATGTCAGCGTTCTCTCCCGCACGTAGATTATGACGTCATTGGAACTTTTTCTTATCCTTCTGATTTTGTTGACTGTTGGTTCCTTTCCTTGGAGAATCTGGAGTTTTGGTTCGGTTGTGGGTATAGTCACCTCGCCCAACGCAGATACTAGTTCGCTCTTTACCTTTGACAGTGATTCAACTTTTTCATTCTGCTTCAATATAAGGGAATCGAGGGCATCCTTTAGGGATGAGGCCCTGAATTTCGAAGGGTGGCTTAGGATCTCTTCACAGATTCCCTTTCCTTCAAGTTCTTTCAGGTACTTGTAGACATCTGCCTTTGCGATTGTCAACGCACGGGATAGGTCAGAGACTTCCTTGGGTCCATTGGCGAGTAAGTATAGGTATATCATTGCCTCCTTCTTTGACAAGCCGTAGTACAACAGCTCTTCCTCGAAGCTCTCTGTCTCCAATGGTGAGATCACCTTCAAGAACTTGATTGTTACTAACCCCTCGTCAACATAGAACTATTCAGCGCTGCTGATTTCCTCTTTTATCCTGTCGCCCCTCAACACGGAACCGCGCGAGGCTCTCTCAGCATCGAAGCGGATCGCCTTGTTCCAGTTTTCGTCAAACAAGGTAGTGAAGGGATTGATAAGTGACTGAACGTTAGTCCATATGGCTTTGATATCTCTCCTATTGACACCTTGTTCTTGTCCTCTTGCCGGGGTGATGCGTATGAGCACCTCGTCTTCATCTTTGATGATCGTGTCGGGCAAGCTCTCCAATACAGGTGAGGTTGCCCATCTGATGTTCAGTTCTAAGGGAAACTCAAAGTTTCTCATAATGTCTCTGAGGTTCTTGGTTTCTTCAAGTGGAGAAACCGCCAAGATGCGGATCTCTGCTTGCTTCTCTCCTTTTCTGGTTTCAAGAATCTTCAAGTTCTCGATGCTTTCCAAGGCTGTGCTGGAAACGTAAGTCCTAACAGTCTGGCCATGGATCAGAGCCCGAGCAACCGTCTTTGCGTCCATTACCATCTTGGTTCCTCGTTCCAGCGCTATCTCTGTGTCCTTCAAAACTTGGAGCTTTTCAGACTCCGTCCCTGCTAACATACCATGCGTCTGCGAATTGATCCAACGCGATAGTATCTCGTTCTTTCTCTTGGTCATTAGATCCGCTTTGATTTCCTCTTGCTCAACTATCGAAGTGAGTACCGTGTCTGCAGGGATAGCGGAGTATCTCTTGGTCTTTCCTGCCACCATGAGGCAGAAGCCTCTGTTCTGCAGTGACCGTAGATGCCTATGAACCTCAGCTCTGGCAACCCTACTAACAGCTGCGATCTCGCTCGGACCCAGAGGTCCTCTGAGGACGAGTGAGAGGTAAACCTTGGCCTCGTTTTCCATTAATCCGAAAGCCTTCAGTTTCTCAACTGTGCTATTAGGCTCCATGACTCCTCTTTCTCCCAATCCTCCAAGCTACTGAAAGTAACTCGCTATTTTAAGACTTTTGTCTTGACATATTACTCAGTCATCAGACTCTTTTCTTCAATGTATTCCATGCTGCGAAAAAAAGGAAAGTGAGGCGTCCCCGACCTTAGATCCATCCAAGGGGCACGAAGATCGCAATGCAGATGAGATCTACGGCGAGCACCGTTCCCAATATCGTGAACTTCTTTTTCATCGTCTTGGCATCGTAGACCCAGAATGCTACAACATTGAAAGGCAGATAGCCTATGAGGAAGATCAGCCACGGGGCCCACACGTTCCACCAGGGGTACTCCCATACGAGTGCGCCAGCAGCATTCAGTACGATTTCCACTATGACGGAGAGGATGGAGTTGAAGACCGCGAAAAACCATCGGTTTGGGATCTTCCCAAAGATCTTCATCTTCTTGTTCTCTGGTAGAATTTTCAGAACGAACAGACCCATTATGGCGAACATCATCGTGATCTCGATGTTGAGTCCGATGAAGATCAGGTACGCTGTGTTTCCTGGAGTCATCCACACAGCAGCGTAGTCTGTGAAGTGGAAGACGAGAGCGTTCCAGATCTCGTTGAATAGATCCATGCCCCAGAAGGCGGCGGCGCCTAGGACGATGTTCCACTTCCTTCTCTCGATCTCGTTGCTATATGCGAGGAGGACGAGCAAAAAGATCGGGATGACATACCACTGGAACTTGGACGCATCTCGGAGGATTGCGAGTGCTTGTTGCGCAGCGGGTGTTGGTATCATTTTCAAAGACCTCCTGGGATAGGAATCGTTTGCCAAACCATTTAATGCCTTCGGCTGACACTCCTTGCCCGATTACAAGTTGAAACTCGTGAACATGTAGCCCTATCATGGACAGGCATCTGGGTTTTTAGTGGGGTGAAACAGTGTGGTGGAGGAATGGTCTCTCTTGAGTTTTTGGTTTCTGTTCAATAAAACAAAGAAATGAGTGGAAGAGTGGAACGACGTTTCCCTTGGTTGTGCCTCAGTTGTTTTCACCTTCTTTCATTGATTTCCAGACTGAGTTTCTCAATGAGGGCATCTATTTTCATTGCGCCCAGTATCACGTTGTCTCTTGTTCTAACCGTTACCGTGTCGTCTTTAACTTCCTTGTCGCCTATGACAAGTATGTAGTTGACCTTCTGAAGGTGCGCGTCCCTTATCTTCGCCTCAACCGTTTCGTTTCGCATGTCGACGTTTGCGCTAATCCTGTTTCTCTCTAGTTTCTCCTTCGCTTTGATGCATGCGTCGCTATGCCTGTCAGCTACATTGATGAATACTGCTTGGACTGCGTTCAGCCACAGCGGCAACTTGCCTGCGTAGTGTTCTATAAGGATTCCTATGAATCTCTCCAAGCTTCCAAAAATCACTCTGTGAATCATGACACAGCGATGTTCTTTGCCATCTTCACCCACGTATGTGACATTGAACCGCTCGGGAAGGTTCATGTCAAGCTGGATCGTAGCGCACTGCCACGTTCTGCCAATCGCATCCTTGATGTGAAAGTCTACTTTTGGTCCGTAGAAGGCTCCTTCACCGGGGTTGATCTTGTACTTCATTTTCCTAGATTCAAGTGCCTCTTTGAGCATGTTCGTCGCTGCCTCCCAAGCTTCTTCCGTTCCTATATGTCTATCTGGTTTCGTGCTTAGCTCAACGTGGAAGTCGAATCCGAATATCTTGTAGATGTGCGCTATGAAATCAATCAGCCCTATTATCTCATCCCGCGCCTGCTCAGGTGCGAAGAATAGATGGGCATCGTCTTGCGTCAACGTTCTCACTCTGAACAGCCCTGAGAGCGTTCCGGAGAGCTCATGTCTGTGCACTATTCCAAACTCAGCTATGCGCAATGGCAGTTCGCGGTAGCTGTGTTTCCTCTCGTTGTAGACGAGTATCGCCCCTGGACAGTTCATCGGTTTCACGGCGAACTGTGCTCCCTCAATCTCCGTGAAGTACATGTACTCCTTGTACGTGTCAATGTGCCCTGACTGCTTCCACAAACTACTGCTCAGTATTTGTGGCGTCTGTATTTCCACGTAACCTCTTTTCTTGTGTTCCTCTCTTTCCAGTTCTATTAGTTCATTCTTTAGGAAGAGTCCTCTGGGCAAAAAGAAAGGCATTCCTGGTCCTTCTTCATGGAAACTGAACAGTTCAAGCTCGCGTCCAAGTTTGCGATGGTCTCTTTTCTCTGCTTCCTCGAGCATGTGGATATAGTCTTTGAGCATCTTTTCTGTTGGGAAAGCAACCCCGTAAATCCTCTGGAGCTGTGGGTTATTCGCGTCGCCGCGCCAGTAAGCTCCAGCAACTTTCGTCAGCTTGACTGCTCCCACTTTTCCTGTGCTTAGAACGTGGGGACCCCTACAGAAGTCTTTGAACCTGCCTTGTTCGTAGACTGAAACTTGGTCTCCCCCGAATTCCCCGATTAGTTCAACCTTGTACTTGTTGCCTTTGAAGAGTTCGACAGCCTGCTTCTTGGGAACAATGACCTTCTTGAATGGTAGATCTGCCTTGATAATCTCGTTCATTTTTGCCTCAATCTTCTCCAAATCATCTGAGCTGACGGGCCTCATATCAAAGTCGTAGTAAAAACCATCTTCGACAGCGGGGCCTATTGTTGGGAGCGCCTGAGGGTAGAGTTCCGTTGCGGCATGTGCAAGTATGTGGGCAGCTGAGTGTCTTAGAACCTCTTTTCCTTCCTTCGAGTCAAAGGTAAGCACCTCGAACCTGGAGTCTCCATCCACACGTGAGTTTAGGTCGACTGGTACTCCATCGACTTTCGCTGCTATCGCGTCGGCAGCAAGTCTGCGTCCAATGTCACTGGCAACCTCAAGCGGCGTTACTCCTTTGCGGTACTTTTTCTTTGACCCGTCGGGGAAAGTTAATTCTACGGCGTTTGCTTCCTTTCCTTTGGCTGACATTTTGTATATCCATCTCCTGAACGGCTTCTATATTCCTCTCTTGGCTTATTTCCTTGTCCATATACTGCGATAGCCTCTGCTAAGACCTTCTCAACACGATCATATTCATAGGCACAAAGAAGACAGAAGGAAGCTTCAGCAGGGGATCTTTCGCGGCATTCTTGAAGAGACTCTGAACCGCTAATCAAACAGCTACCGCTAGGGAAAACTAGTCTATCAGCAGCTACCAGCGGTTTGTAAATCCCTCCAAGACAACGAAAGCTTCACCTCAGAACAAAGCCGTCTTCACAAAACAGCACAAAAGTGGTATTTGAGTCTTTCGGCTCGGTCCCTAGTAGAAACTGCCCGAAAGAGCACAACCGTAGAATACTCGACAGAATCGAGTCAAAGCGAAAGTGTTTGACTGGCGAAGGCTACTACTCTTAAGGAGTCATCCAAGAAGCCAAGTAGCCAGAAAAATGGACTAATGATCAGATCTGTTACTATTCTCAACCACTGCTTTGACGATCTGTGGAATCACTTCACGGGGAAAACCAACATGACCCATGCCTTTCAGGATAACCAGTCTTGCGCCAGGTATCTCACTGGCAATTTCCTTGGCAGCCTCAACAGGATAGAATGGATCTTCGCTCCCATGAATGACAACTGTTGGCGCTCTGATCGCTGAGATCTTGGGCTTGATATTTCCCGGCACCGATGTCGCCGCCATTTGGCGAATAGATCCTTCGGGGTAAAAGCAACGATCAAACTCCCTTGATCGATATTCTCTTCCTCGGTTCTTATCAAACCTATAAGTTCCATAGATTAGTTGGTCTCTTCGAACTGTTTCTTCGATATATGCTTCACGTTCAGAGGGAAGAGGAGCGAAAAATGCTGCCAATACTTCTGGTTTCCCTTGGGGTAACGCTGGATTTCCAGTTGTACTGGAGATAACACTAAGAGAAAGTACCCTTGAGGGATGTCTATATGCTAACACCTGAGCGATCATACCGCCCATTGAAGCACCGCAGATATGCGCTTTATCAATCTTAAGTGCATTCAAGATACTAATTGCATCGTCCGCCATGTCTTCTAATGAATAAGGGACGTTTGGTCTTTCACCTTTCGCGTAAGCCTCAGTGATTTTCGTAAAATCTGGTATCCCGGCATTTCCAAGTTTTGTTGATAATCCCACATCTCGGCTATCAAAACGGATTACAAAGAAAACTTTTTTCGCAAATTCATTGCATAGATCATCGGGCCAAGCAATCAGCTGACTTCCTAGCCCAGCGATCAATAGTAATGGCTTTGAATTTGGGTTCCCAATCGTCTCATATTCAAGCGTAATCTTATCTGAAGTTGCTTTGGGCATTCAAACCACCAGATATCCTGTATACTCCAAGTCTCTTAAATCCGACATGCTCCAACAGCTAATGTCTGCGAGGTTTCGAGGTCTGCATCTTAGTACGCACTGGCTTTGGATATCTCTGCGAGCGTTAGTGCTAGCACAAAATTTAAAGTGGACCAAAAAGAGATTGGCAGGGAATGGGACTCAAATACTGCCTGGTCTTTGAGGCTTTAGGCGCGGGCCCGCGTACATTCAAATCTGTCTGAAGCCACCGGTCAAGCGTGTTTTGAATACGCGCGCATGTCCCGAGAAAAAGAGGGTTGAGACATCTAGGTCTTAAAAGTTGAGATCATAATGACGTTTGGGTTCGCGTCGATGATTGGTTAATTGCTTCAACTTTTCTTGTCATAGTTGTCATGTGGATTGCCGAAACTTGCCGGATCCAAATAAGGAGTTTCTGTTAAAACAGAATCACATGAATCAAATCCAACGTGCCAACATACTTCACGCAAAGAACTGGAGTAGAGTGCTTAGAACTCTGTCAGGTTCATGTGACGGGAGTAAATGTCCGCTTTCCTCGAAGTAGATGAGTTTTGCTCCCGGTATTCTATCAGCTAGGATTCTGGCATTCTCTGGAGGCACGAGGATATCCTTCTTCCCTGCCATCACTAAGGTGGGAGCTTTGATCATTGGAAGCCGAGCATACGAGTCCCAAACCGAAGCCGCCATCAACTGTCGCCTGAACGCGTCCGGCGCAATTGGAACTGTCAGAGCCCGCTCTATTCGCTGTTTAATGATATCGGAGTTACTCTTGATGAATTCTTCAGTGAAGGCGAGTGAAACCATTTTGCTTACCATGTCCTCTGGTTTTGCAGCTGGACTCATGCAACTCATCATAACACTCATCACCTTAGGCGACGCGGGCACCGACTTGCTTATTCCACAGTTCGATGAGCATAGGACAAGCTTCTCCACCTTCTGTGGATAGCTTAGGGTCAATTCCTGTGCTATCGCTCCTCCCATAGAAATGCCAAACACGTGCGCTCTCTGTATCTTCAGGTTATCCATTAGTCTCGCCGTGTCATCGGCAAACATCTTAATCGAATAGTCAACCTTAGGTGCATCCGTGCGACCTGCGCCTCTGTTATCGAAGAGCACTGTTGAGTATTTCTCTGAAAGACCTTCGATTAGTCTTGGATCCCACGAATCCATATTGCCAGACAGTCCCATTATCATCACGACTGGGAACCCCTTGCCTCTAACCTCATAACAGACATTTATGTCGCCACATTTTACTTTTGGCAAGTAGACTGTTCCCTCATCCCTTGTTCCTCATAATTGCGGTGGAAGTATTGAATGCAGGGCGCTATTTAGCATTGTCGGGCGCTGTGAATTGGCTTGCACGAGAACCAAGCGACTGAAGACAAATGACGTTCATTAGGTGCAGAGAAAGAAGAATCGTGGGGGATTTCAAAAGTTCGCAATTTCTGTCTTCCTTATAGCGTTTGGGATGCTCCTCTTTGCATCCAAATGACCTTGACTAATGAGGAACCAAGGAAAAAGGGTTCGGGGGAATTAGACTCAAATACTGGCGAGTCTTTGAGTCTTTCGGCGCGGTCCCAGTAGAAACTGCCCATTAGAGCCCTAACTCCAGAGACATCAACAAGCTGAACCTGCGTAGATAAGCTATTCAGTCCGGGACTGGACAAATAA
>JAUQYT010000364.1 GCA_030587605.1 Candidatus Njordarchaeum guaymasense | reverse complement strand
CAATAATTACTGAGATAATCTTCTCTTATCCTGGAATAGGTAGCTTGATGTACAGTGCTGTGCAGCAGTTGGACTATCCGCTGATTCAAGGTGTAACACTTGTTGTAATATTTGGTGTAACAACAGCTGCTCTCATCATTGACTTGGTATACCCATTTTTGGATCCTAGAGTAGGAGAAAAATAGCAGTGAAGACCTACTCGAGGATATTTGTTTCAATCAGAAAGTTAGGTGCAATCAGAAGTAACAGGAAATTCCTGATAGGTCTATGCATTATTGTTGGCATATTCGTGATAAGCGGCATTGGTTCCGCAATATCACCGTATCATCCAAGAAGAATAGGGGATGTCGCTCCCAATCTTCCTCCTTCATCAGAACACATTCTAGGAACCGACCCTATGGGAAGAGACATATTGACCCAGCTATTTGCCGGGACTCTTCTTTCAATGCAGATAGGTTTCACAGCAGGAATCATAGCCTTTGCAGTTGCCTTATTGCTGGCCATGCTTGGAGCCTACTACGGAGGCTATGGAGATAGCATAATAAACGTCTTCACTGAAGTCTTCATAACAATTCCTTCTCTGGCCATTCTTATTCTGATAGCAGCGGTGGTCGGAAGGGTAGATGTTCCATTGATGAGCGTAATTCTGGCAGCTTTTGGTTGGTCTTTTGCCTGTAAGGTCTTTCGAGCCCAAGTTCTAAGCCTCAAGGAACGTGGCTTCGTCAGACTAGCAAAACTTTCTGGGGCAAGCGGGATTGAAATAATCGCAAAGGAGCTTGTTCCGAACATGCTCACATTCCTAGGAACATGGTTTGCATTCATTGTCAGCGGCGCAATGATGGCGGAGGCAGGTCTTGAACTGATCGGCCTAGGACCGCAAAATACAGTGAGCCTAGGAATCATCCTCAATTGGTCAATGCACTTCAACGCTTTCACCCGAGGCCTAATCAACTGGTGGCTTCCACCGTGCATTGTTCTCATTACGTTGTTCGTGAGCCTTTTTGTTATAAGCATGGGGCTTGATGAAATTGGCAACCCAAGACTTAGGAAACGCTGAAGCAGGATCTGACGTTCTTCTTGAGGTGAAGAACCTGAAGGTGTACTACAGAACATCGACAACTCCGGTAAGAGCAGTTGACGATGTGAGCTTCGAATTGAAACAGAAAGAGGTTCTGGGTTTGGCTGGAGAATCAGGATGCGGAAAATCCACGCTGGCTATGGGTTTGTTGAAGCTAGTTGAAGCTCCCGCATACATCGCTGGTGGCAAGGTCATTTTCAGAGGCAAGGACCTGATGAGCATGAGCGATGAGCAACTTAGAAAGATCAGATGGAGACATATCGCTTTTTCTCCGCAATCTTCGATGAACGCCCTTAACCCGGTCGCTAGAGTATACGATCAATTCACGGACGCGATGAGTGCTCACAGGTATAAGGTTCCAGAAAGAAAGCCTAGAAAATACGTTTCAGGTTTGCTCAAAGCTATTGCGCTTTCACCGCGAATTCACAGAGAATATGCATCCGAGCTCAGCGGAGGAATGAGGCAGAGAGTGATCATAAGCATGGGCATGTCTCTTAATCCTGAATTGATAATTGCCGATGAACCCACAAGCTCACTGGATGTCGTCGTGCAAAGGGGCGTTCTTGAATTGCTGACGGGTCTGAGAGATGAGCGGCGAACGTCAATACTTCTGGTCTCTCATGACATTGCTACACTGTTCGAGGTCGTAGACAGATTGGCAATCATATACGCGGGCAAGTTAATGGAGATACAAAGCGTATTCGACATTTACGATGAACCCTTGCACCCATATACGAAAGGCCTTATTGACTCCGTCCCATCGCTCGAAAAGAAAGAGATACCCAGAAGCATACCGGGCTTGCCGCCTGATCTGAAGAATCCTCCCACAGGATGCAGATTCCACCCGCGATGCGCCAAAGCGATGGAGATCTGCAGGCAAAAAGAGCCGGAATCAAAAGATCTCGGACATGAGAAATGCGTCGCGTGCCACTTATACTCTTGAGATGAAGAGTCATGAATGACCTCTTAGAAGCTAAGAACATAACAAAGGTCTTTTCGCTTGGCGGATTAGTTAGAAAGAAATATGTCACAGCGGTGGAGAATTTTTCCTTCGGAATCACGGAAGACACTCAGATGGTAACAACATTAGCCGGTGAAAGCGGAAGCGGTAAAACAACCATCACAAATATGTTGCTTGGATTTCTGAAACCGACGAAAGGAGAGATTCTCTACCGAGGGCAAAATATATGGAAGATGAAAAGAAGAGATTGGCGCAACTACAGAAGAGATGTACAAGCTGTTTTTCAAGATCCCTACGAGACTCTAAACCCTGTGCACAAAATAGACTACGTGTTGATGGAGCCCATCAAGAAGTTCAAACTGGCAGACTCAAAGGCCGATGCAACTAAGATGATGAGTGAAGTTCTCTACTCCGTGGGTTTGAGCTCTGAGGAAGTACTTGACAAATACCCTCATCAGCTGAGCGGTGGTCAAAGACAACGAGCGATGCTGGCCCGCGTATTCCTCATTAGACCGAGAATACTCCTTGCTGATGAACCTGTTTCAATGATAGATGTCTCCCTCAGAGCTGACATTCTAGAAATCATCCAGAAACTACAAAAAGAAAACGACATGTCTTGTCTCTACATCACACATGATCTCTCGAACGCCTATTGCATAAGCGACGAGATAATAATCCTTTACCTTGGTTCAGTTATGGAGCAAGGCGACTTCGAAACTATCGTCAAGGACCCAATGCACCCATACGTCAAAACGCTAATCAGCTCGATATCCATACCCAACCCTAGAGCAAGATGGAAGGGTAAGGTAAGATTACAGGACATAGAAATAGCCAGGCTAGAGACGATTACCGGATGCAAATTCTGTAACAGATGCTCAGAATCAATACCGATTTGCAAGCAAAAAGAACCTCCGCTTACAGAGGTCGGCAAGAACAGAAGAGTAGCTTGCCACCTCTACCTGTGAAAGCGACGATGTAGCGTAAGACAAGTTTTCTTTAAAGACCAATTGCTTATACATTCTGAAAGGCTTTTCTACTTCTGTTAGACAATATCAGGTTGGTGAGAAAAGAATGACTCTAATTCTAGGATACAAAACTTGCCATGAACAATATCAGCCCGATAAGTTGCTTTCTTTCGCAATTGCGGCAGACAAACATGGTTACGATACGCTATGGACAAGCGATCATTTTCATCCTTGGGCACACACTAACGCAGCCTCAGGCTTCGCTTGGACATGGATCGCCTCAGCTGCTGAAAGAACCAGAAACATGACGATTGGAACCTCAGTCACAGCACCCATACTGAGGTATCACCCAGCGATTGTGGCACAAGCCTTCGCTACTCTAGGCTATATGTACCCCAACAGAATCTTCCTGGGCCTGGGAGCTGGAGAAGCACTAAACGAATCACCCCTAGGATACGCCTGGCCCTCCCCAAGAGAAAGAGTTGAGATGCTCCGCGAGGCATTAGTCGTCATCAAGAAACTATGGAGCGAAGACTTTGTGAGTTTCGAAGGAAAATATTACCGACTGAAAAAGGCCAATCTCTACACCAAACCTCCGAACCCACTAAAATTGTATATTGCAACGGCTGGCACAAAGGTCGCAGAAATTACGGGAGAAGAAGCGGATGGAATTCTGCTCATAGATACGGGGGAAAGAGCCAAGCAGTTGATGTCGTCTTTTGAACGTGGAGCGAGACGAGCCGGCAGGGACCCGTCGAGACTTGAGAAGGTTGCTGAAGTCATGGTCTCCTACGATGAAGACTACAAGACAGCAGTGAAATCAGTTCGTTTCTGGGCAGGATCCATGTTACCTATCTTCTACAAATGCGATGTGTCAGACCCAAGAGAGATAGAAGTCCATGGAGAATTCGTGGGAGACGAAGTGCTGGAGAAAGCGTGGATAATCGGCACAACTGCGGAGCAACACCTAGAGAGAATAGAAGACTACATGAAGACCGGATTCAACCACCTCTACTTCTGCAGCTCAAGCCCAAACGAAAGGAAATTCATCAAATTCTACGGAGAAAAGATACTGCCTTACCTGAGAGAGACCTACGGAGATAATTAGATCAGAATAAGTAAAATGTAAGTGATGAAAGATTGATGACTGACTTTTCATATCCTCTGAAAATCGCCCCAAACAGAAGATATCTTGTAGATCAGAAAGACAAACCATTTCTGCTCCAAGGAGACGCAGCGTGGTCACTGGTTGTAGGATCAAAAAAGAAGACAGAGCATTAGAACGCGTCAATCTTATTGCTTTAGGGATTAAAGAAAATGAAAAGCGACACCTCTTCACCGCACACTGTCACCCCGAATCTTCACCAGTGGAAGAATACCGCAGTGGCGGATGGTTAGACTTCAACAATACGTACACGTATGACATTGTTCACCGCAAACTACTGCGAGATTACAATCGCAAGCCTTCAAGTCCATTCATGCTCATTGAATCGACATACGAAGGCGAACATAATGCATCAGAGGTGCAGATTCGCCGACAAGCCTATTGGGCTATTCTATGCGGCCGCTTTGGACATGTCTTTGGCAACTGGTCAATATGGGCTTTTGGGTGGAAAGCCCCACCGACCATGCATAGACGTTTAGGCACAGACTGGAAATCGGCGCTAAACTCACCTGGCGCGACCAGCATGATGCACTGGGGGAACCTCTTCAAATCAATTCCTTGGTACAATCTTATCCCTGACCAAAGAAACGAAATTGTGACAGAGGGTATGGGCGAGTTTATGGGTCTCGACTATGCATCTGCTGCCCGCACAACAGAACGCGACACGGTCGTTATTTACATGCCAACCAAACACAAGATCAAAGTCGACATGACAGGAATCAATGGAAAAGAGGCAAAATCCTGGTGGTTCGACCCGCGCACTTCGAAATACCACATCAAGGAAACCTTCCCAACAACCAAACCCTTAGATTTCATTCCTCCTGAGGAGGGGGATTGGGTACTAGTAATGATTGACGCATCAAAAGAACTCAAGACTCCTAGAGAGATCCAAAGTAGCTATCCTCTGTCTTGAACAGAGTCTCACCCTATCGAATACAGATGATCGAAAATTCCCTTGTTGCTTTCGTAAAGCTTCAGGTACAGCTCATAGTACTTATCGTAGATTTTTGCGTTTTCAAGATCGGGGTTTTGAACCTCTGTCGCTGCGATCCATTCTTTGATCGATTCGTAGTCCTTGATTACTCCTGTTCCCACGCCACTCAGAAAAGCGTCTCCAACTGGTGTGCCAGGACTGTTTGCCATGAAGACTTGTGGGTACTTCGTGACATCAGCGAAGATCTTTCTCCAGACACGAGATCTTGCTCCGCCGTCAACAAGTCCCATTGTGGGTTTGAGAGGTATATCGCTCTTCCTAGCTGTCTCAACATTGTGGCGAAGCGCATAGGCTGCGCTTTCCATCAATGCTTTGAAAATGTGAGCTCTCGTATGTGACAAAGTCAAGCCTACTATCAGTCCCTTAGCTCGCGGATCCCAAATCGGACTTCTCTCACCCATGAAATAAGGTAGTACAACGAGTCCATCCGAACCAGGTCCTATTCCCTCTGCCTCGACGTCCAAAACCTTGTAAGGGCTTAACCCAACTTGTTTACCCAGCAAAACCTCTATCTGCCCAAATTGATCCCTGAACCATCTAAGCATTCCACCAGAAGTGGCAGAGCCGCCGAAAGTATAGATCTTTTCCTTGTCATACGCCACGTGCGGAAAATTGACGAGTTTAGGCGTCAACCTGAGCTTATCTTGGATGACGCTCCAACAGGTTGAGGTCCCGACCATAGTTGAATGATCACCATCATCAAGGCAACCAAGCGTCAAAGCAGAGACGGGGGCATCAACACCCCCAGCGCAAACAGGCGTTCCCTTTTTCAACCCAGATAGTTTGCTGCCGTCTTCAGTTATTTCACCAATAACAGTCTTGCTCTCTCGGATCCGCTCCGGAAAGAAACTGCGAGGTATGGCCATCTCATCCATCATGGTTTCGGACCATTCCTTTTTGTGAATGTCGAATATGCCACCAATAACTCCCGCAGAAGAATAATCAATGCACACCTCATCTGTCAATCTATATGTGCAATAACCGTAAATCGTCATCAGTTGACGAATCTTCCGCCATATTTTGGGCTCCTTGAACCTTAACCACAACATCTTAGTGAACCCAAAATAGGTATCCACAGCGTTGCCTGACACCCTGAAGACCTCATCTTCCCCAATTTCCTTTCGCACCCACTCAACCTCCTCAATCGCTCTCCTATCCATCCATATAAGACACGGCCTTATCGGCTTCATATCCTTGTCAACCGGAATACCTGACCCACTGTAAAGCCCACTAATGCTTAACCCCGCAATTTCACCGGGATCAACCTTGGATTTAGAAACCACCGAACGAAGTGTATCACAAACAGCATTCATCCAAACCTCAGGCCACTGCTCAGCCCAAAGGAATTTCGGAGACATAATATCAGTCTCCACAAAAGATTCAGCAAGAATCTTTCCCTCAGCATTTACCAAGACTGATTTGGTGCCAAAAGTCCCTATGTCCGTTCCGACTAGGAAATTTCCGCTGGTCAACGAATCACCAGTTCAAAGATCTATCTTGACTCTACGTTAAGTCATGCAAGAAATAAAAGCCTTTATGACGTAATACCCAAAACCAATAGTGACTCAATGCCTCAACTGTTTTCGACGTTTTGCCCGTATCTCTTCAACCTGAACTCTCTGACCTCTCTTATCTCTTCCGCAGACATCTCCTCGGGAAACCCACCTATAATGATAGAATACAAGACTGACTTAGCGATATCCTCAACGACAACTGCGTTGTCAAGCGCCTCTTCAAGATCAACGCCAGTAGCGAGTACCCCATGGCTCTTCAGAAGAACCACCTTTGCTTTCTTAAGAGCATCCACTACACTCTCAAGTTTCCTAGGATCCTTTGTGCCAGGACAGAAGTACTCTCGGACTACAGGGATGTTGTCTCCAAAAGCAAACCCCTGCTCAGTAGAGACGCAAGGTATATCTCTCTTCGCTATAGCAAAGGCGCTAGCTGCTGGCGAATGAGTGTGCAGAACAGCATTAGCCGCGGTAACCCGTCTGTGAACGTAGACATGCATGGATGTCTCAGAGGAAGGTCTCATGTTGCCCCTAATTAGATTTCCATTGAGATCCACAACGCAGAGATTCTCTGTTGCTACACGCGACTTAGTAAAGCCACTCGGGGTTATCAGAACGCACCCTGTTTGCGGAA
>JAUQYT010000317.1 GCA_030587605.1 Candidatus Njordarchaeum guaymasense | reverse complement strand
CTGGAAAGTCAACTTCAACTCAAATGATTAGTGAAGGCGAATCGCTTAAAGAGAGTTTCTCGAAGAATGTATCTGAGATGCTAGGGAAGCTAAAGCAGGATACTGAAACCACAAGAGGAATGGTGACTGATGCCATCAAGAAGCACGTTGACGAACACAAAACGAAATCAAGTGAGGCCGAAGAAGAGCTCATGTCTGGAATTGATAACGTCAACGGAAAATTCGAAACAACTGGCAAGAAGTATCTGAAGGAATTAACGGACACGATTTCGACTTCCCTAGGGAAATACAAGACTAGCGTTCAGAGCTTTATTGACGCTCTACGAACTGTTCTCCAGCAGTATACTATGGAGACAAAAGAAAGCCTTGCGCTTCTTGAAAGAGAGATCTCAGAAATTCAGAATAAAGTTGAGGAGAAATCCCGAACCACAATAACAGTTGTTAAGACAAAAGGTTCCGAAGCTTTAGACGGTCAGAGAAAAGTATTTGGACAGAAATCCTTAGAGCTTCAATCTGTTCTCAGAGAAGCAATGGACAATTTAACCAAAACCGTTTCCAACAACCTTACCAGATTCAAGTCATATATCGATGACATGATAGAGAAACTATCAACCGAAGCTAACGTGGCACTCTCTGAGTTCGAAGGGAAAACTACCACATCACTTGCTGAGCGGGGAGCCAGGTTCAGGTCAGACATAACTGACTGCGCTCAGTTCATTCATAAAACGGTAGACATGTTGGGAGAGTCTCTTACTCGTAAAGGAGAAGAACTTGGCTCATTTGCGCGTGGACTAGTTGAGAATTTCACGTCGTCGACGCAGTCTTCATTTGAAGACTTGAAGGCAAAGATCGAACAGACGTATTCAACTGAATTAGCCAACATGACGGGAGCCATGTCTACTATCAAGAAAGACTTGGATGATGTTGTCGCCTCAAACCTTGGATCGTGCAAAACGATGGCATCATCCTTAGAATCAGCTTCCTCAACCATAGTACCCCGTTATTCTACAGCTCTAGAAACAGCTTTATCAAACTTCCAGAAGGATGCTCCCAAGACAATGTTACGGATGAGCAAGAAGATTGACGCATCAATGTCTTTAGTACTGGACAAAGCTGCAAGCACGGCTTCGTCTTCCATCCCAGCGCTTGAATCAGAAATTAACAAGGTCCTTGAGAGGGTTCTGGCGCAAGTTACACCTACTTCGACTACTACGAAACCCTCAGGAACCACCACTAAGAAAACGTCTGGAACCGCGAAAACTTTCACCACGGAAGTGAAAGAACTGTTCAGCGAAGTACTAGAACGCTTTGAGAAAAACCTCGTCAACGAATTAAAGAACTCCCTCAAAGAACAAGCTAAAACCGAAAAGGCCTCGTTTGAAGAAGAAACGAAGAAAATAGCAGACGACATCGGGAAGACTCTCTCAATCAGTGTCAGAAATGCAAAGATGGAACTCGGGAAAGGCGATGTAGCCACTGCAGGCATGCTACCCAAGCTAACAGAGTACTCTTCTTCGATAGAGCATCTTGTGAAGCAGGTCAAAGACACGATCGATGCTTCAATCAAACAATACGCTGGAGATGGTGAATCAACCAAGAAAACTCTAGAGGAACTGCTATCAAAGCAGAAGGAAGCATTAGAAGGCAATCTAAAACGAGTATCTGAAGAGACAAGCGCCCAGCAGACTTCAAACGCAAAGGAAGTCAATAATCTCGTAACCGAAGTTCATAGTACCTTGGAATCAACATTAACCAAACACCTGGATGAAACAGATCAGAGTATTCAACGAAGCAAATCCGACCTATCAGCACTTGTTGCACAAACAGCGAAGAACATTGAGGCAACTAGATCAGCTACCCAAACGAATATCACCAATCAGGTCAACACAACCCTGAAAACAAGCAGGGATGTCATGGAATCAACGAGCAACTCCATGCGTACAGCATTAACATCTACAGCAAAAGGGTTCGATGATTCAACTGCAGGCTTACAGAAAGAGCTTAATACCCTAGTCACTCAGTCAACTGGAGAGATAAAGTCTCTCACAGGAGAGTCTACGGCAAAAGCTTCAGAGTCTAGAGAGATCTCATCCAATAAGATCGATGAAATTTCTGGCAGAGCTCTAAAGGAACTTGGCGAATCGTCGAGCAAACATGCAAGTGAGACACTTAACACAGTCTCGACAATGAGCACGTCTCTTACCAAAATCACGAACGCATCCCTGGAGGGGTTCAAGTCAGAAGCGATTGGTGCAAAGGAAGGATTCCATAGAATAGTCTCGTCACACCTTCAAGAGTATGAACAGGACGCGTTTGGCGCTAGTGGCACCTGTGGCTACCTTCTGACTAGGTCGTACGAAAAATACAGAGAAGTCTCAATGGTGAATGAGAGGAAAATGAACGAAACCCTATTGACCAACCAAACAAGATGTGATAAAGCCATAAGCACAATAAACTCCAGCCTCATAGGAGTCATCGAAAGAAACGAAGCGCTAATCAAGGAAGAGACAAAAAACGTATTAGCAAGTTTCCGTGAAAGCATTGAAAAACTGAGGAAAGCGTCAACAGGGGCTGAACTGGTTCTTCATAGCGCTTGGATGGAGCTTGAAAAGACTCCGCAGTTCGCTGCTGAGAAAACGTGGCAAGTAGTAACAAGAACAGCTATAATGTCACACATCCAGGAAATGGTCAAACGAACCAGAAGCAACATAGTGATTGTGCTCCCAACGATCAAAGAAGCGCCACTTGAAGATATTAAGAGCGTTAAGAAAGCAACCAGGGTAACACTAGTCCTCTCGGACATTGCAGGTGACCAGAAAGAAACAGACATGCTGGCTGAAATGTCTAGGCAAGCGAACATGACAATCCGAGCAGGTCCCAACTTATTCTGCTTCGGGTGTTCAAGGGATAACGAGGAAATGCTCTTTTCCCCTGTGGCACCAACAGACAATGAACTTGTGGGTGTAGTAAGCACAATGGATAACTACGTACAGTTCTTCGACAGAATCATCCTACCGGCTCTACTAGGCGGGTCTCATGACTTAAAGGAACCCTCTGCACCAAAACCACCACCTAGGAAAACACAAAGCTAGATCCTTCCACCTCCAATTCAACTCTGAGAAGCCAAAATTAGAAATAGGAAAAAAAGTCAGAGAAGTGAATCTAATCTACTTCTCATTCGACTCCTATTACTTAATTTCTTCCCGGACTGTTTCTGTATTGCAGCGAAGGAGCAAGTCTAACAAAACAATCATCAGTGACCTCCAACATTGAGGGTACAGTTGAGAAACCCTGAGAAGAAAGGTGCCAAGTGAGGGACAAGCAATGACACGTAGACGAATTGTCCTAGTAGGGGCTGGAAGCGCCCAGTTTGGAATTGGCACGATTTCCGATATTCTCAAGAGCAAGGAGCTCAATGAGGGCATGATCGTTCTGCATGACATCAACCCAAACTCGTTGGAAATGGTGCGTCAAGCTTGTCAAATAGCTATTGATGAGACGAAACTAGACTTCTCAGTCGAGGCCACCACTTCTCGCCCAGAGGCGCTAAAGGGCGCCGACTTCGTCATTATTTCTATTGAGGTCGGGGACAGGTTCAAACTCTGGGAGCAGGATTTCGAGGTTCCGCGCAAATACGGGAACAAGCAGATATACGGCGAAAACGGCGGACCAGGAGGACTATTCCACTCC
The DNA here is from genome assembly GCA_030587605.1 of Candidatus Njordarchaeum guaymasense. Lineage (GTDB taxonomy): Archaea > Asgardarchaeota > Njordarchaeia > Njordarchaeales > Njordarchaeaceae > Njordarchaeum > Njordarchaeum guaymasense. The sequence continues at coordinate 39,151 of JAUQYT010000317.1, read as the reverse complement.
CTCAGGATCATTCCTCCAATGATCGAAATCTGCGAAGACATCCAGAAGATCTGCCCCAACGCATGGGTGTTCAACTTCAGCAACCCAATGAGCAGGGTCTGCTTAGCCGTCAAGAGAAAGTTCAAAGGAAGATTGAAGTTCGTCGGTCTATGCCACGGAATATACAACCTTGTCCTATTCTTGACGCCAATGCTTAACACTCCTTTCTTGAACTTGAGTATCAAAGCGGGAGGGCTAAACCATTTCGGCGTGCTCCTTGAGGCAACCTACAAAGACACGGGCAAGGATGCCTATCCTGACATAAGAAAAAAAGCTCCAGAGTATTTCAAAAACGCCAGAGAAATTGGCTTGATAAAAGAGATAATGAGGGTCTACGGCTGCTTACCCTATGTAACTGACACTCACTTTGGCGAGTACGTTAACTGGGCGTGGGAGTGGGTTGACGCCGAAAACATCCGGAAAAACTATGAGGACTATAAACTTCAGTGCTCCCAATCCAAGCATGAATTGAGGAGAATCGTTGAGGGGAAGAAGCATCTTAAGACTTGGTTTAAGCCCTCGGGTGAACGTGTTATCCCCATAATAGAAGGAATACTGACTGACTCTAGGCAACAGGAGCTAGCCGCTAACTTGCCTAATAGTGAGGGCTTAATCGAGAATCTTCCGCGGGATCTCGTTATCGAGTGTCCAGCCATAGTGAACAAAAGTGGCGTTCACGGTGTGAAGCTCGGCGAATTGCCGAAGGGAATTGCTGCATTGATGAACACGCAAGCATCGGTTCAAGACTTATGTGTTGAAGCGGCTCTCAACGGGTCTAGAGAGTTGGCCTTGCAAGCGCTCCTAGCAGATCCAGTAGTAGATAGCCTCAGTAGCGCCGAGAAGATGCTTGATGAAATCCTCAAGCTTCAACGAGAGCACTTGCCACTTTTCAACAGGTAATCAGAATAAGGTGAGTTTGACCGAACTGGAACCCGAATTCAGAAAAATAGAGAAGAAGGGTTTAACCTACTTCTCAATCACTCATTATTTCTTTGCCTTCTTTCCGAACTCCTTCTCTATCGCAGCGAAATCTGGGTCGATGTTTACCGTACGAAGTCCAAGGACACCAAGTATCAAGGCCAGTGAGGCGATTGGACCCCACCATAGCAGCCCAACACTGTAAGTCTGTCCAGGAACATCTGGGAGACTCAATAGGAGTGATAGCAGCAGCGTCGAGAAGAACTGGAAGATGTTGAGGGGGATTGAACTGAACCCTGTATAAACGCCCGCTCTTCCTTCACCAGTCTTTATCTGATCTACATGGGCGAAGTCAGCGTATATTATGTACGGGAATAGGAACCATCCTGAAAGTCCAGTCAGTATAAGCCCAAAGACGATGTAAGCCTGTAGGTCTGTAGACAATGGAAAACCTGGCACCTGGCCTACAAAGAGAATAAAAGGCAAAGCTACTGCTGCAGTCAACATCGAAACCGTCAAAGTGAACCTCTTACCGCGCCTCCTTACCATTCTCGGCCAAATGATAAAGAAAGCGTAGACAACGACGAGCATCTCGACGGCAAAGATAACCATCTGAGGCATAAAGTTAAACTTCAGGACAGATTTTGTCCCCGTCAAGTACGTGAAAGCGACTGTTTCTGTTGTTATGAGACCGATTGAGAATATCCCTTGCACCATGATCCAACGAACATAGTTTTTGTTGCGAAGTGCAAACCCGTAATCCCTTCTGAAAGAAGGTTGCTTTATGAACTTGCCTTCCCCTCTTATCTTGGCTAGCACCGGAATAAACCCGATCAACTCTACTAGAACGATAATGAGGATCAAGATCAAAAGTGGCGTGGAAACCAATCCCGTGGGAAGTATGTAACCGAGTAGAGTGACTCCGAAAATTCCCAACGCCATCGCTGCGAAGTTCGCTCCATTTTGCCAGGCTGAAACTGATGGTCTCTCCTGGGGTTCGGTGATTTCTGGCATCCAACACTGGTAAGGCGTCATGGTAAAACTATAGAACATCTTGAACAGACTTATCCAGACAGTTGCCCAAATGAAAAGCCCAGTGATGTCAGAAGGAGAAACAAACATCGTGGGGAGAAAATACATAGAAAAGCACAGTGCCATCAATGGAGCCCCGATAATCAAATATGGTCTTCGTCTACCCCACCGCTTTGTAGGTGTTCTATCACTTAGGTACCCAAAGCCGGAATCGCACACGGCACTAACCAGGTAGCTTATTGCAAGCGGAAGAACAGCAAGATAACCCGGAAGAACCCCAAATCCATAATAGAACAAGGCACTTGCGAGGGCAGCTATGTTTAGCATAGTGCTGGGACCGAACCTTGTTATTCCATATGCTAACTTCTGACCTTTAGTTAACACTCTTCTCTTCACTCTCCTCCATATATTCAGCCACTAGGCTGACTGAGTTCTCTTTTGGATGCTTCATCTATTCAAATGCTATCGGAAGGAATTCTGATCTGACACAATAGCGGCTACAATAGGATTATTAGCAAGGTCGGGTCAGACAATATTTCAACGGGAGGACCCGTGGAGACTGGTGAGTTTACAGCATGCCATATGTGGATCTAAAAGAAGGAAACAAGATGTGGTATATTGAGAAAGGGAAAGGGATGCCTGTCGTTTTCATTCACGGTTTCCTAGGTAGCTATTGGCTTTTCGAGAAGCAAGTAGACTACTTTGGGAAATGGTACCGTGCCATCGCGTTCGACCACCTTGGACACGGGAAAAGTGACAAACCCGACAACGCTTCATATGCCCTTCCACAGCTCGCTGCTAATCTCGACTATGCAATCGGCAAATTGATTGGCGAGGAGAAGTTTGTCCTTGTTGGGCATAGCATGGGCGGGATGATTTCCCTGATATATGCGACGACACCAAAGTTCGCGAAGCGCCTCAAGGCACTTGTGTTGATGGCTACGGCCCCGAAGTTGAAGAACCCTGGTCTGGATGAGTATGTCAAGAATCTCAAGAGTGGCAAAATGAGACTCTCAGACCGATCGCTCATCGAGACCGTATTTGTCGCCCTCTGTTTCCAGAGCAAATACGCTAAGGAGCACAAAGACCTGGTTAAAGAGTTCGTTGATCTCACAATGTTGAACAAGGAGCAAATTGGGCTAGCGACCATGTACAGCATCGTAGACGACTACAACGTTGAAAACAAACTAGCAACCATCAGTGTCCCTACCCTGATGTTAACAGGAGACAAGGATGTATTCATTCTGCCTGAGAACTCGAAGTTCATGCATGAACAAATCAAGAACTCTGAGCTTAAGGTGCTCACACCTAACATTGGACACATGATACAGTTTGAAGCCACTGAACTATATCACAAGATATTGCTTGATTTTCTAAAGAAGGTATCCTAGTCGACGAAGAAAAGAGGACAGATCATCCTCTCTCTCCTCAACTCTCCTTTTTTGCCCCATCGTCTAACTCTAGACGAGTTCAAATCCCGGTCACTGCCGACGAATACGCGATTCTCCGAGATTCACTTTTTCAATATCCTTGGAACTGCCTTCTGGAAGGCTTCTATTAGAACGCCTTTGGCTGCGTTTATGACTTCTTTGCTTGACTGGGTCTCTTGGGGTTTGACCTCGAAGCCAACGAGTCCGCAGTAGTCTATGTCCATGAGAACTTCTATTAGGTCTGCTACGTCTTCGGTTGTGTTGATAGAGTTCTTACTGTAGAAGCCTGGGTGGTGGTCGAGGAGCGCGCCAGACTTGTCACCTTTCTTTCCGCAGCCGATGTGTATGTGCTCAATTAGGCCCCCGGCTTTCTTGAGGATTTCAGGTTTCTCGCCTAGAAGCGGTCCGTGACTCAGATCCCACATTAGGCCGATGTTGTAGTAGTCCTTTCTCACTTCCCTGACGGCTTTTACCGCTTCCTCCATAGGTCCGATCAGGAGTCTCTTGTCGTGGTTTCTGTCAAAACTCTCAAGTAGTAAACTGACGCCGTAGTCCCCAGCTTTTTCACACAATTTCTTCAATGAATCAATCAGCTTCGCTGTTGCCTCCGCTCTCTTGTTTGCTCCTGGGTCTGGACCCGAGCAGAAGGCGAGCAAACACACTTCGTGCCTGCCTGCGTCCTCTATTATTTTCCCCATGCTGTCGATAGCCTTTTTGCGTTCCGCTTCGTCAAGCGAACTCACGTTCGCGCCCTTCTGCAGTACTTCAGTCTGAGCCGCGAGAATAACGAATCGGTCTTCCAAGAGTTTCTCAAGTTGACCCCATAGGTTCTCAGGGGGTTTAGGTATCTCGACCCCATCGAAGAACGGATCATCTACGATTGCTCTGACGCATTCGATGTAGTTGTCGTCGCTTTGCGTCATATCTGGATAAGCCATGGCGTCAACTATGCTTATTCCCCAAGGGAATGTGACGTGAATATCCAAGTTCTTTAATATTAGATCGGCAACAAAACCCAAGACTATTCGCCTCCTAGATCATGGCGAGTTTTTTGTCGTTGCTCCGCAATAGCACTATCTCTCTATTATGTCCCCATCGTCGAAGATGGATCGTTATTGTTGGAAGAGATATATATTTGCTCCTTGCGTGCAAGATAGCCTAATTAATGAGAAAGAAGACAAGTAATAGGCGAGAACCAGATTTTCACTAGATGGAAAATTCTTGTCGATATGCAGATACTTGGTGCAGCGAAATGAAGACTATTGAGGGAATGAAGAAAGCGATAGTCCCCATCTTGAAACGTTATGGAGTCAAGAAAGCAGCCATATTCGGCTCAACAGTGAAGGAAACTTCGCGAGAAGGAAGTGACGTTGACATTCTAGTCGAGATCGAAGCGGACATCAGTCTGCTCGACTTCATTGAACTGAAACAAGCACTTGAAGACAGACTGGGAAGAAAAGTCGACTTGGTAGAGTACAGCGCAATAAAGCCGCTCCTCAGGGAAAGAATACTGGGAGAGCAGGTCGTAATCGTATGAAGAAAAAGAACCTGTCAGTGTACGTAGAGGACATGTTTGACAGTATCCTGAAAATAGAAGAATATACAGAGAAAGTCACTGAACAGGACTTCTACAACAACACTCAAGCCTAAGATGCAGTTCTCAGACGGTTAGAAATAATGGGTGAGTCGGTTAAGAACATACCGGAGACTTTTCGGAAAAAACATCCTGAGATACCGTGGAGGAAAATCTCTGGGCTGAGGGATGTACTTATTCATGCCTACTCAGGTGTGAATCTGAAAAGAATCTGGAAAGTTATCAAAGCGGACATTCCGGAGCTTAAGGTGAATATCCTGAAGATAAGGAAGGACATTGAAGAAGTGAGTGATGCCACAAGATAGGACTGCTGCTTCAGGCCAATATTTGTCCGGTTTCCTCGACTGTGAAGGACCATGCTACAGATCATTCCCTAGTACTATGAAGCGCTCATTTAGCTTCAAAGGAGATGAAATCCATATGTTCTGGTCCGGTCAGAGAATCCTCGACGAAGTAATGAAGGTAGTTGAAACCAACAAGGAACTCTCAAGCAAGGTAAAAATCAATCCATGTGGGGTTGATATCGGTGCTTCAAGTGTGGAGCGAATAGAGGAAAACTCCGTTGCCTTCATCGACGGTGATCGGAGAGAGCTGGACATGAAGACAACCGACTGTAAGCCACAAGGAGGTGTCTTCATTTTGAAACGAGGGGTCTACATCGTTCATCTTAATGTCGCCGTTAGGATACCTGTCAACGCAATAGGTTTATCGCTGCCAAGAAGTACGTTGAACCGTCTCGGCGTTATCAAGTCTGAGACTGCTGTCTTCGACCCTGGCTATGAGGGGTTCGGAGTGCAAACAGTGTACATTCCCATAAAGGAGCTGAGGATCGGTGAGAATGAGCGCTGGTTCCAGTTCATGGTTGCAGACGCAGAGAAGACAGGACAGACCTACAAGGGAAGATATCAACGGGAAGGACTATAGGAAAACCGTGAAGCTTGGGAATTCAATGTTTTGCAGAATAATCGGGTGGAAGCCTTTCAGATCTTACACGTTTATTGGGGTGTGATTAGAAAAATAACAGGATCTCCAGCCAAACTCTCATATACTTCCCGCTTTCTATGTATCCAAGACGACAAGAACATCGGGGTGGAGACATGAATAGACGGCTAGTCTTTGGCTTCGCACTAGTAGCGACAATTCTAGTCGTCGGCCTAGTAGTTGGAGTTATCTACTTTCAATCGCAATCTGCCTTGAAACATGACACAAGTCGTTGGGCTGTCATCGTCGATGTGAATGACGACTATATGGCAGTTGAACCCTCCAGAGACCAAGTCTGGCTTCAATTGGTTCAAATGAAACAGGACGGAACCACGATGTTTGTGGGAGGCATTGTAGAAAGATACGACAATAGCTGGGGCTTCCGGTTCAAGCCTGAGAACGTGACCGTTGCGCAATTCACCGCTGAAGGCTTGCAGGGAACAATCCGATACATAAGTCAGAACCTAGACTACTGGCTGGGTGGATGGGCCTACGTTTCGTCAAGGGTCACGGAAATCCATACCCCATAGACATCGAACACTAACTAGATCCCTACTGCAAAGAGTCAAGGAGAAAACCTCAGCAGAACCGATACTGAACTGAAATAAGCTCACATGGCAATCTGATCTTATCTTGAACTGATCTCATGGTGCTAGACCTTGAATAAGATCTGTGGAATTATTATTGGTGAAACGCGCTCTGAGGAAGACGCAGCGAAACTGGCGGAGAACATGAAGAACTGTCCCAACCTTCTCACTGTAGCGACAAGCTCCAACAAGGTTTACTACGTTTTCATGGTGCCACAGGAAAAGGAATGGTGGCTGAGGTACCCCGAGAAGAACCCTAAAGCAACCGGCCTAGAAAAGGCCTCAGTTTACATCGCGCGAAACATAACATACCCTAAGGAGTTCAGTCGAAGGCTTCCAAAAAAGAAAGCGAGGACGGCGCCATGTGGAGCAGACTGCCGGACATGTACCCTACGCGAGGAATACTCTTGTACTGGTTGCCCTGCCACACTTAACTACAAAGGGAAGTAACGGATTCTTAGGTTTCTGTGGAGCCGAAATGCTTTCTGAAAACTTCGTGAATATCTTCGGGCTTTTCCAGTACGAATACGTTTTCCATTTTGGCCAGTTTTCTAACGTTCTCCACATCTTCCTTTCTTATCTTCAGCTTCAGGTCTTTTCCACTGGGAAGTTTCGTCTTCACGACCCCTTCTGCGTAGTCTGATGGCATTATATATATTGGAACAGAGGCTTTTAGGCCCATGATAGCCGCATTCGAGAGCAAGCTGTCGGCTAGCCCCATTGTGATCTTTGCCACAGTGTTTGATGTTGCTGGAGCAATCAATAAGAACTCAAACTTCCTAGACTGCATTTGACCGGCGAGAAATGGGGAGTTTGCGTTTGCTTCAACCCAAACCTTGTCAAAAATCTCCTCTAATTCATGACTCAGCTTGTAGTATTTTACAACTTGATCCCCTGCCTTAGAGACGTAGACTCTGATGTCAACCTCGTCTTCAAAATCCTTGATTATTCTCTTCATGATGTCAACTGTTTCACGTAGCTTATCTCCGCTGCCTGTGATTCCCCATGCAACCTTCTTCATTTTCTTTCCCTCTCCCTTCTCAACCATCTTTCTCTTCGCCTTCAGTCTAAAGTTAACATCTCAACGATCTATGGTTTTTTTGTTTCTTGACTCTCTAAGAACTTCCTAAACTTCTTGACTGTTTTTCTGAGAGTACGAAATCCCTCTTCGTCTCTTTTGACTCCATCAAGCGTATCCTTTGACCAGAATGTTGCGCCTAAGTTTGCCCCGAAGGAGCCTCCGCTGATCGGTATCATCCCATTCAAAATGTAGAAGGCTATTATTTGTTGTATTGCGAGTTCTTGCCCACCTACGCGGTCTCCTCCAACCGCGATTGCCATGCCGACTCTGTTCCTGAGGACGTTTCGGTCCGCTGCAAGCAGAGCTCTGCACCTATCAATAATGATCTTTGTTTGTGCGCTGAGTCCGCCCATGTAGACTGGTGAGGCGATTATTATTCCCTGAGCATCCTTGAGCAGAGGGTAGAGTTCGTACATGTCGTCTTTGATTTTGCATTCCTTGTTTTTCAGGCAGTAGTCGCAGTGAGTGCATGGTGAAATGTTCTTGCCACTGACACTGAAGAACTGAGTCTTTATGCCGGCATCCTCTAGCATTTTTAGGGCTTCTCTTAGGACATATTCGGTTGCCTTTTTTCTTGGACTTCCACATATTCCAAGTATCAAAGCCATTCCTCGTTTCTGGGGTTATTGCCTCAGACTCAAATGATTCAAACTTCAAATACGTATTTTAAGCCTTTCCAGGGAATCTCGTGCTCCGAAACTTACATATCCAAGTTGAGAAGATGGGAAAGTGATAAGTGAGAGGGATTGTTATATGCCTGAAGTCAAGAAGGGGAAGATTAGGGTCCTTGTCGCTAAACCCGGCCTCGATGGTCATGACCGGGGTGCGAAGGTTGTCGCCCTCGCTCTGCGTGATGCAGGGATGGAGGTCATCTACACGGGGATAAGGCAGACAGCTGAGAAGATCGTTAAGACAGCTATTCAGGAAGATGTGAATGCCGTAGGGTTGAGCATACTCTCTGGAACCCATAAGCACTACTTCAAGAAGGTCATAGAACTTCTGAAGAAGGAGGGTGCAGAAGACATAGTTGTTTTTGGCGGGGGAATCATACCGGAAAGCAATGTTCCGGAACTGAAGAAGATGGGAGTGGACGAAGTGTTCGGACCAGGGACACCCACGAGCGCTCTCGTCGAATACCTGCAGAAGAAGCTCGGCAAGAAATAACGATAGTTAGTTCATGGGAGGGATTCCTACAGTTGTTTGACAAGAAGAAAGTTACTGAATCTAAGGACGCTCACAAGAAATGGGAGGAAACATCACTATCAAGATTCGTTCAGAAGACGCCTGAGAGGAAGAAGGAGTTTCTCTCATCCTCAGGCATACCGGTAAAGAGACTCTACACGCCATCTGATGTGGAGGGCATTGACTATCTGCGGGACCTTGGGTTTCCGGGTGAGTTCCCTGCTACTAGGGGCGTTTACCCCACTATGTATAGAGGTCGCTTCTGGACGATGCGCCAATATGCTGGGTTTGGGACTGCAGAGGAGACCAACCAGCGCTTCAAGTACCTCCTGAAGGAAGGGCAAACTGGGCTTAGTGTCGCATTTGATCTTCCAACCCAGATAGGTTACGATTCCGACCATGAACTCTCCTACGGAGAGGTTGGGAAGGTCGGTGTATCAATCAACAGCATCGAAGACATGGAGACACTCTTCAAGGATATACCACTTGACAAGGTCAGCACGTCAATGACGATTAATGCTTCAGCTTCAGTAATCTTAGCCATGTACATAGTTGCAGGCGAAAGGCAAGGAGTAGCTCCTTCAACACTCCAAGGAACAGTTCAGAATGATGTCCTGAAGGAATACATAGCGAGAGGAACCTACATTTATCCGCCCAAGCCTTCCATGAAGCTGACTATCGATATAATTGACTACTGCTTCAAGAACGTGCCGAGATGGAACACTATCAGCATAAGCGGGTACCACATTCGTGAAGCTGGAGCAACAGCAGTCCAGGAAGTTGCCTTCACGTTGGCTGACGGTATGGCTTATGTCGAAGCTGCTGCCGCAAGGGGACTTAAAGTTGACACTTTTTCGCCTCGCCTATCATTCTTCTTCGCCTCGCACATGGATCTCCTTGAGGAGGTCGCCAAGTTCCGCGCAGCGAGAAGACTATGGGCCAAGATCATGAAGGAAAGATTCAAGGCTCAGAACCCCGAGTCCATGATGCTGCGCTTCCACACACAAACCGGCGGAGTCACCTTGACGGCGCAACAGCCAGAGAACAACATAGTGCGGGTAACATTGCAGGCACTTGCTTCTATTCTTGGCGGAACCCAGTCTCTTCACACCAACTCAATGGACGAAGCCTTGGCGCTCCCATCAGAGAAAGCTGTTAGGATCGCGTTGAGAACGCAACAGATACTCGCAAACGAGAGTGGCGCTGTGAACACAGTCGATCCACTTGCTGGGTCTTTCTACGTCGAGAGTCTCACCAAGGAGATTGAGAGCCAAGCAATGGACTACATCAAGAAGATCGATGACATGGGTGGAATGGTCCCGGCCATCGAGAGAGGGTATCCTCAAAAAGAGATCCTTAACAGCGCATACAAGTTCCAGAAGGAAGTCGATAGTAAAGACCGGATTATTGTTGGGGTAAATGAATACGCAATCCAAGAGCAGCTAACATGGGAGATCCTGCGGGTGAAACCGGAAGTGGAAGAACACCAGAGGAGGCGAGTGAAAGAACTCAAAACCAAGAGGGACGACAAGAAAGTTCGGAACGCATTAGACAAAATAAGGATTCTGGCACAAGGCAGTGAGAACCTGATGCCCGCAATAATTGAAGCGGTAAAAGTCTACGCAACCAATGGTGAGATATGCGACACGCTCAGAGAAGTGTATGGAGAATACAGAGCTCCAGAGATTATCTGAGAAGAACGTAATTAAGGAGCAATAGTATTTCAACTGAGAATCTACGTGAAGATTGAGAGGGAGAATAGGTTGAGCGAAGATATTTTTGAGAGGCTTGCGGTCGCCTTGGACAGGCTCCCCAACGCTTTTCCCAGAACGCCATCAAACGCTGAGGTGACTATTCTCAAGAAGATATTTTCTCCTGAGGAGGCTCGGATTGCCAGCCAATTGAGTGGTAAAATGGAGCCCATCGACACAGTAACTGAGCGATTGGGGTTATCGGTTAAGGACGCCACCATGAAACTTGTGTCGATGGCGAGAAAAGGTTTGGTTTGGTACGGCAAGCAGGATGGGAAGCCACACTTCAGGCTTGCACCGTTTATCGTTGGCATCTATGAAGCGCAGGTCAGCAATATGGACCACGAGTTTGCTCATCTTGTCGAGAAGTATCTGGCTGAGGGAGGGCTGGCAGGGATTATGAAGCCGCAACCAGCAGTTCACCGCGTAGTTCCTGCGCAAAAAGCCGTGAAGACGGAATTGATCCTCCCCTACGACGATGTCCGAGCGATTCTCATAGCCTCAAAGACGTTCCGTGTCCGCGATTGCATCTGCCGAGTCCAGCAGGATCATATCGGTCGCAAATGTGACTTTCCCGTGAAGACTTGTCTGAACTTTTCCTCAACTGAACGCTCTTCAAGCTCAGACGACGTGGGCCCAGACAAATACATTTCCCAAGAGGAAGCACTAGCCCTGCTGGACAAGTTTGAGGAGATCGGTCTGGTTCATACGGTGAGTAACGTAAGGGAAGGGATCGGATACATCTGCAATTGCTGCGGTTGCTGCTGTGGAATCCTCCGAGGCATCACAGAATTTGGCATCGAGAACTCAGTAGCCCACGCCAACTATTTCGCGTTCATTGACCCCAACAGATGTCAAGGATGCGGAACATGTATTCAGCGGTGCCAAGTACACGCGATTTCTAAGCAGGGTGACGTCGCAGTCGTCGACCGGGAAAAATGCATAGGATGTGGCCTGTGTGTCACAGGTTGTTCCAATGAAGTAGCAGAGCTACGGCGAAAGCCCCATCGTGAAGTTGTAGATCCGCCTCTGGACTATGCGACTTGGGAACGCGATCGCCTACGCAACAGACGCTCGGTCAAATAGCTGCCCAAGCAGGATTTCGTTAATGATATGGCTAATGTAGGTATCCCACTTACCCACGCAGAATACTGGGAGCTGTTCTCATCAGCTGGAATGTGGTGACTGATGATTAACATAATACGGCTAAGGAAAGCGACTAGACGTGATCTTCCTTTGATTGAAAGACTACTCAAAGAGAACGATCTGCCGTTCCAAGATGTTCTAGCAAAAATCGATTCCTTATTCATAGTAAGCTCGAATTCACAAAACACAGGGATCGGCGGAGTAGAGGTCTATGGAGAATATGGATTGCTACGTTCAGTCGCAATAGACAAGCCTTTTCGGGGAAAAGGATACGGGAAAGCACTTTGCGACAAGCTAATTCAACGCGCCAAGAGGAAAGGGGTAAAAGAGCTGTATCTCCTGACCACTACGGCGGATGATTTCTTCAGACGGATGGGATTTGAAAGGGTTGTTCGAGACAGCACACCCTTGGTTCTGCAAAACACAAGTGAATTTAGGGATTTGTGTCCCGTCTCTTCAATTTGCATGAGAAAACGAATCTCTCATCTTGGCAAGTGACAGGATGCGAAGTGAGGGAGGTGTTGTTTGACTATTTCATTTTGTAGCAGCATTCAAAGCCGTCTCGCATATCTGCTGCAATCAGCTGGGCGAAGGCTTTTCCCACTCTTTCTACGGTCTTCGACTTGGAAAGAAACCTCTTGATCATCTCTTTCCGCAGGTGTTCGGCATCATCTAGTTTGTTCCTATTCTGCTCCAAAAAATTCCAGTAGCCGTCAAACACAGTCTTTGCCTCATCCAAGATGTTCTTGGCATCAGGGCCGTTCCAGAGACCGTAGTGGCCCAAGCATATGCTGTCAAATCTAACTCGTCTTAGTTTTTCTACAGAGGAGTAGAATTGCTCCTTGTTGAACCATGGCGGAGTGATTGGCGCTAGGAACGTGGTTTCGTCAACTTTGAACCCGATGGAGTCACCAACGAAAATATTCTGGTTGCCCTTCTCATAAAGCGCTATGTGACCAGGCGCGTGACCCGGAATGGTTATCGTTTCAAGTTCAACTCCGCCCAGGTCTACAATGTCGCCTTCTTCAAGGGTGTGACTTCTTGCACGGATTCAATTGGTTCCATTCCAAAGTCGTACCCGATCCTATTCGTGTCTTCGATCATAATCTGGGCGGGTTTCGATGCGCAGACCTTGACCTTCCTTCCCATAGCCTTTACGAGTGGCGCAGCTCCTTGAATATGATCCGCGTGATCATGAGTTATTATGATGTAGTCGACTGGAAAGAAGCCAAGCTTTTTGAGTTGGTCTATGACCTTCCCTGCCGATGCGCTGGTTCCGCTGTCAATGAGAGCGGTCTTATTCCCCTTCACCACATACAACGACATGAGCTTGGAAATGCAAAAGTAGTTTCCATCTATCAGGTATGTGTTCTCTAGGATTTTTCCAGGTTCGGATTTATGACCCACGATAAGCTACCTGCGATGGATTTTCTGAATGTGTTGGTTTGACTAATGATTCTTTCTTCCCCGTAAGTTACTTCTTTTAATGAGTTTTACTTTCTCGATGATTAGGATCCTCAAACGAGGTCCAAGGAAGCCATGTAAAGCTTCTTTACCTCGGTGAATGAGAGTCGGATTCTTTCCACTGCCGACGCAGAAGTGAGACCCTTCTGCACTACGACGACATAATCATTGTGAACTTCTGCAAATGTACTTTCGTTTAGTTTTGCCATCTTCATGCACTTGTCCTCTCCTTCTTTTTCTCATGGGCCCACATAGCTCGCTAACCAAATGACGGGAACATTTTATTAAATGTATCTCCGAATATAGGAACAAATCGATTATCGAAAGAAACGCTTGTTGCCGCAATCCTTATTACGATTCGAGTCTAACTTGAGAAAACATTCAACAGCCACAGTGAACCAATCTACGAGGAGTATTAGACGAAAAGGAAGATGGGATACAAGGAGGCAGAAATAAAGTTGTTTAAGAAAATCAGTCATATCGGCATCGCTGTGAGTAATATGAATGAAGCGATGAAGCTCTACTCTGAAACTCTTGGCTTGAAAGTCACAGGTGTTGAGACTGTTGAGGAACAGAAAGTGAAGTCAGCTATGATCCCAATAGGAGAGTCAAGGATAGAGCTTATGGAGACAACAGACCCAGAGGGTCCGGTGGGGAAGTTTATAGCTAAGCGAGGAGAAGGGATCCACCACATATCACTTGAAGTTGACGATATCGACAAAATGCTCGCGAAACTCAGCAAGGCAGGAATCGAGTTGATCGACAAGAAGCCGAGAGTGGGAGCGGGCGGTAAAAAGATAGCTTTCGTCCATCCGAAGAGCACGCGCGGAGTCCTGCTTGAACTCTCTTCCTCAAAATAATCAGACGAAGAAAGAAGGACCATAAGTATTCCCAATAATCCCTTCTAAATGGGTCTCGGGAGGGAAAGCAAAAAGATGGAGTGTGCGTGCAAGCTGAAGCCAGAGGAGACCCGCGTCTTGCGAACCATTTTTGAACATGTGCTGAAACTTCAGCGATCTCCAACTATAGAAGAACTGGAGTCTTCACTTAGGAAGCAGCCTGAAGAAATCATCCGAATAGTAGGCGAGCTCGAGAAAAAAGACGTCTTGCTAAGAAAGAGAGGAACGCAGGAAATTGCCAGCATTTATCCGTTTTCCTTGATACCCACCAAACATCAAATGGTTCTGGAAGATGGAACCAAGCTCTTCGCGATGTGTGCAATTGATGCTCTGGGAACGCCTATCATGTTCGCCAAGGACGCCAAGATAGTATCTCAATGTGAGGTGTGTGGGCAAGAACTGATCATTGAAATCAAGAATGAGGAGATCGGATTTATTTCTCACCCTGACATGGTGATCTGTAGACCCGAAATCCAGGTTTATCCGGCAGCTGTAACTTGTTGCCCCCTAATCAATTTCTTCTGTTCAAAGAAACATGCCAATGACTGGATCGCAGAGAATTCCGGACGGAGGCGGGGAATTGGCCAGAGACCAGTCAAACTCAGGTTTCCAGAGATAAGAGAGCGCTGGAAAAGATATGGCGAAATGTTGGGATTTCGATGATCTCGGCAAAGGACATCAAGAACGGGCTTAGAACTCGTGTAATCGGGAGTTCAATAACATATTTAGATCAAACTACTTCAACAAACGACTATGCTAGGAAGCTCGCAGAGGAAGGAGCCGCGGAAGGAACAGTAGTTCTTGCAGGAACGCAGACAAGTGGAAGAGGGCGCTTCGGACGACAATGGCACTCGCCTCTTGGAGGCGTCTGGATGTCAATAGTTCTGAGACCACCCTCAAACCGTCCCCTACAAAAGATAGCATTGCTGTGCGGGCTCTCCATTGCTCAGACTCTTAGAGAGCTATACAAGATTGATGCGGCAGTCAAGTGGCCCAATGATGTCCTCGTAGAAGACAAGAAGATCAGCGGTGTCCTAACCGAAGGAAATTTCAGAGGCCAAACTCCACTGTCTGTTATCGTAGGTATCGGAATCAACGCTAATATAGCTTTGAAAACACTCCCACAAGAGCTTAGATACCAAGCCACGTCGCTCAAAACACTTCTTGGCAGAAACGTCTCGTTAAACAAGCTAGTCCGTACCTTTCTCACAACCATGGACCGAAACTATGAGTTGTTCATCAAGGACAAAGACAAAGGCCTCTGGCTCGAGTACAAGAGAATCTGCAAAACTATCGGGTTACAGGTACGGGTGGCAAGCTGGAGGGGCGAAGTCTACGAAGGACTCGCCGAAGGAATATCATCTGAAGGGGGACTAATTCTGAGAACCAAGAGGGGGTCCGAGCTTACTATTCTCAGCGGAGAGTGTTTTCACCTAAGAGCCAAGACATAAGAAAGCATATTAAGAGAGAAGTTAGGAAAGTAAATCATTAATCATGACAGCGAGCCGACTGCCTATTCTTTCAGACTAGTTTAGACGAGGGTGATTTGAGAAAATGTCAACGATTGACGACAAGATAAAGAAGCTTAAGGAGATGAAGGAGCAAAGCAAGCGCGGCGGAGGAAAAGAGAGAATAGAAAAACAACATGAGGCAGGCAAGCTGACTGCGCGCGAGAGAATTGAGAAGCTCCTCGATGAAGGGAGCTTCGTCGAAGTAGATCCATTCGTCAGACATCAATGCACGATGTTTGGAGCTGAGAAGAACAGGCCTCTCGGCGACGCCGTAATCACAGGGTGGGGCAGAATAGACGGCAGGCTCGTTTACGTCTTCTCCCAAGACTTCACGATTTTTGGCGGGTCGCTAGGTGAAGCCTTTGCCCAGAAGGTCGTCAAGATAATGGATCTAGCTATGAGGAACGGTGCTCCGGTAATCGGGCTAAATGATGGTGCCGGAGCGAGGATACAGGAGGGCGTCTCAAGTCTAGTTGGCTATGCTGACATCTTTTATAGGAACGTTCTCTCATCAGGTGTAGTTCCCCAGATATCTGCCATTATGGGGCCATGCGCTGGTGGCGCTGTCTACTCGCCTGCTATGACCGACTTCATTATCATGGTTGATCAGATATCTTATATGCACATCACTGGGCCTGATGTGGTTAAGTCTGTTACGAAGGAGGAGGTTACCTCTGAGCAGCTCGGTGGAGCGGCTGTCCACATGCAAAAGAGTGGGGTCGCCCACTTCTCCGCGAAAACTGAGGAAGAATGCATTGCCTTGATCAGGAAGCTCATGAGCTACTTGCCTTCGAATAACATGGAGGATCCGCCGGTAATAGATACGGGTGATGACCCGAACAGAATGGATGAAGAGTTGAATCACATTGTTCCCATCGACCCGAACAAGCCGTACGATATGAGAGACGTCGTGAGGCACATTGTTGATAATGGTGACTTCTTTGAAGTGCAGCCTCTTTGGGCGCAGAACATCATAATTGGCTTCGGCAGGTTGCACGGAAAACCAATTGGAATAGTTGGGAACAACCCCAGAAATCTTGCGGGCACCCTTGACATCGATTCCTCCACTAAGGGGGCGCGCTTCGTTAGGTTCTGCGACTGCTTTAACATTCCAATCCTAACCTTCGTCGACGTACCAGGATTCCTGCCGGGTACGACTCAGGAGCACGGGGGGATCATCAGACATGGATCAAAGTTGCTCTACGCCTTCTGTGAAGCAACAGTGCCGCGCCTAACTGTGATAACAAGAAAGGCGTACGGAGGAGCGTTCGACGTGTTGAACTCAAAGAACGTAGGAGCTGATTACAATGTGGCCTGGCCTGGAGCAGAATTAGCAGTCATGGGACCCGACGGCGCAGTTAATATAATATTCAGAAAAGAGATAGAGAAGGCGGGAGACCCCCAGAAGGAAAGGGAAAGGCTTGTGAAAGAGTACCGCGAGAAATTTGCCAACCCCTACGTAACGGCGGAAAGAGGCTACATCGACGATGTCATAGAACCCAAGGAAACCAGACCAAGATTGATCAATGCATTAGAAACACTCACGAATAAGCGAGCAAGCAGACCAGCAAGGAAACATGGCAACATCCCATTGTAAGGAACTGATTGCCCGACGAGTAACGCGCGATACGTTCATTTGACTATCGAGGATTGTTCTATGCGATCGGCGTATCGCCTGTAGAACCTCCTTTTAAGTATCTCTACCAGAACCAAGTATGAGCCGACAATCACCGCCAACACTACGAGGAACATGTCTGGTGGTCTCACAAACTGGAACAGCGCGCCCACTGGCGTGTATGGTAGTAACAGAGCAGCGCCAACAACGCCTAGACCAGCAACAATCATAGATTTGCTTGGTCTGCTTCTGAAGAAAGGAGATCTCCTCGTTCTAATAATGTATACGACGAGTGTTTGTGTCCATAGAGACTCGAGGAACCAAGCAGTCTGGAACAATTGCTCTGTTGCGCTGAAAATGAATAGCATTGTGAAGAATGTTATGAAGTCGAACAGTGAGCTTATGGGTCCGAAGTAGACCATGAAATTTCTCACGAAGTGAATATCCATTCTTTCTGGGGTTGTAATGTATTCCTTGTCAACATTGTCGGTTGGAATGGACAATTCAGATACATCATACATAAGGTTGTTTAGCAGTATTTGTATTGGAAGCATTGGAAGGAATGGTAGGAAGAGTGAAGCTCCAGCGACGCTGAACATGTTCCCGAAGTTTGAACTCACGCCCATCTGAATGTACTTCATCGTGTTGCCAAAGGTTCTTCTGCCCTCTAAGACTCCTCTTGCCAGAACCGTCAGATCCTTGTGCAAAAGTATGATGTCTGCAGTTTCTTTAGCAATGTCCACAGCGTTGTTGACAGACATGCTGACATCGGCCACTTTCATTGATGGAGCATCATTGATCCCGTCTCATAGGTATCCAACGACGTGCCCAAGACTTTTCAACACGTGGATTATTCTGTCTTTTTGAGCTGGTGTAAGCCTTGCAAATATGTTTGATTCTTCAGCGGTTTTTGCAAGTGCTTCATCTGACATACTGTCAATGTCGCTTCCGAGAAGAACACCCTTAATCTCGAACCCTAATTGTTCGCAGACGGTCCTCGTAACTAGCTCGTTGTCACCGGTGAGGATCTTCAGTTCCACTGCAGCTTTCCTCAGTAGTTGCAGTGAGTGCTTGGCAGTTTTCTTGGGTGGATCGGTGAAGGAGCAGAAACCGAAAAACACCATATCGCTTTCATCCTTGACTGCATACTCGCGCTTGGTTTCCTTGACTTTCTTGTAGGCGACTGCTATGACTCTGAGTCCCTTATTGCTTAAGTCATGATACCTTTCTTCAATTCTCTTTTGGATGTCCTTTGTCAAG
Organism: Candidatus Njordarchaeum guaymasense; assembly: GCA_030587605.1. GTDB lineage: Archaea > Asgardarchaeota > Njordarchaeia > Njordarchaeales > Njordarchaeaceae > Njordarchaeum > Njordarchaeum guaymasense. Next base: position 20,661 of record JAUQYT010000317.1, on the reverse strand, counting down.
TCAAATACTTTTCCGCCAAGTTCATAGCGTGTGGTAACCTTGATAATCTCTTCTGGCGCTCCCTTGGCAATTATGAGTCTTTCAGCTTGATGTTCAACAATAATCGAAACCCGCTTTCTGGTGAAGTCAAAAGGAATTACGTCTATTCTCTCGTAACCTCTCACGTCAGTCTCCTTGTGTTTGAGAATTGCGTCATCGAGAGTGCTCTTAATTCCAGTCCGGTAGTGGCTGTTCAGATAAGCATAGACTAACACTTTGTCACTGTCGTTTCCCTCGATGTCAGTATGCGATTTAAGTGTCACCATGTTTTCTGTTAATGTGCCAGTCTTGTCTGTGCACAGAATATCCATACTGCCAAAATTCTGGATTGACGAGAGGCGTTTGACTATGACCCCTTTCTTTTCCATGGCGAGCGCGCCTTTGGAAAGGTTCACCGAAAGGATCATTGGCAGCAGTTCGGGCGTTAAACCCACTGCAAGGGCAACGGCGAATAGGAGGGATTCCAGAATTCCTCTGAGATAGAGGGCATTTATGAAGAACACGAATATGACAAGAAGAAAAGTCACCTGCATGATCAGGTAGCCGAATCTTCTTAACCCTCTTTCGAACTCGGTTTCAGGTCGTCTCTCAGCGATCTTCTTGGCGATTTTTCCGTACTCCGTGAAGCCTCCAGTTTTGACAACAACAGCTGTAGCCGAACCTGCCACCAGAGAAGTGCCCATGAAAAGATAGTTGTCCCATCCAGTTATAGTCGAGATTTCCCTGAATTTCAACGGGTCAGGTGTTTTCTCTACAGGAAACGACTCGCCAGTGAGAGCCGCCTGATCCACATGGACATCCTTGGCGTCGATTACCCTTGCATCCGCAGGTACTATGTCTCCAGCCGAAAGATACACTATGTCGCCTGGAACCACTTCTGACAACTTGATTTCCTGTTTTACGCCGTCTCTGAGCACGGTTGTGGTCGTTGCAACTCTTTCCGTCAGTTCCTCGGCTGCCTTGCTGGCTTTAGATTCTTGGAAAAATCGAGGATCACGCTCATCAAAACAATCGAGAATATGATTATCGGCTCTATTACCTCTCCAAAGAAGCCTGATATAAAACCCGCGGTAAGCAATATCAAAACTAGCGGATTCTTGAAGTGAAGGAGAAACTCGACGATTGTTGCCCTTTTCTTCCTTATCGCTATCTCATTGTAGCCGCAGGTTCTAAGAATCTCTTCAGCTTCTTTGGTTGTGAGGCCTGACTCTGAAGTGTCAAACTTGCTGAGAACCTCACTTACGGATGAACTGAGGATTTGGTCGGTGGGAATTGGCTGTGCCCAGCTCGACTTAAACTTCGAATCCCTATTGGAGTCGCCCTTCGGGTTTGTACTGTTTTTGCGACCCATGATTGCGCCTACCTCGAGCCAGCCAAGTTGCGCGTACCTTGAACGTTGGATTCAGGCAGTCCCAATAAATCTTCTGACATGCCAGAAGACTCTTATAATCTTTGTGAAGCTATTTGATAAGCAAACTTCTCAGCTAGGTTTGTAACCCGAGGCCTGACGCGTGAACCCCCACTACGTACGAAGCAGATCTTGAATAGTAGAGCCTAGACTCAACCTAAAAAAAGGTATAAATAATGCGATTAGCCTTCTCCCTTTCTCTGTATTCGTATCTCCTAATGCTCTTCACTGCACGCGTCCATTTCCATTCTCGAGGTGAACAAGATTGCTTTCTGGGAAACCTTTGAAGATAACTGACACAGTGTTGAGGGACGCCCACCAGTCTCTCTTAGCAACACGGATGAAGACTGAAGATATGTTACCTATAACCGACAAACTCGACCAGGTCGGTTATTGGTCTCTTGAAATGTGGGGAGGCGCAACCTTCGATACATGCCTCCGTTTCCTCAATGAAGACCCCTGGGAAAGGCTACGCAAACTAAAGAAAGCCATGCCCAACACACCAATGCAGATGCTACTCAGAGGTCAAAACATTGTTGGGTACCGTCACTATCCTGATGACGTAGTCGAGAAATTCGTCACCAAGGCAGCTGAAAACGGGATAGATGTCTTCAGGATATTTGACGCCGTCAACGACATAAGGAACCTCGAGAAAGCCATCAGAGTAGCTAAGAAGGTGGGCGCCAGAGTTGAGGGGGCACTATCGTACACTATAAGCCCCGTTCACGACGTTAAGCTGTTTGTCAACTTTGCCAAGAGACTTCAGGAACTTGACGTAGACACGATCTGCATCAAGGACATGGCTGGGTTGCTCTCACCAACAGAAGCCCGGGCACTTGTAACTGGTCTGAAGAAGGAGATCGACTTACCGATTCACCTCCACACTCACTTCACAAGCGGGATGGCTATAGCGACCTGCTGGGAGGCAATAAGGGCAGGCGTCGACATCGTGGATACAGCGATATCATCTATGGCGCTAGCCACTTCTCAGCCCCCGACTGAGCCAATAGTGTACATGGTGAAGGGAACACCAAGAGACACAGGCTTTGATCTCGCTCTCCTCAGCGAGATTTCTGATTACTTCGCCGAGGTTAGAAAGAAGTACTCGAAGTTTGAGAGCGTACTCCGTGGGGTGGATACAAATGTGCTTGTGTACCAGATCCCTGGTGGGATGACCTCAAACCTCGTAAACCAGTTGAGAGAACAGAATGCGCTTGGCAAGCTTGACGAGGTATTGAAGGAGGTCCCAATCGTTAGGAGGGAGCTTGGCTATCCTCCACTCGTCACACCGACATCACAGATAGTTGGAACACAAGCCGTGCTAAATGTGGTCACCGGTGAGCGATACAAAGTAATACCTAACGAAGTAAAACAATACGTGAAAGGATACTATGGGGCTCCTCCAGCGCCCATCGACGAGAAAGTCAAGAGGAAAGTAATGGGAGACGAAGAACCCATAACCGGCAGACCAGCAGACCTGCTTAAACCAGAATTCGACAAGGCTCGGAAGGAACTCGACGGCAAGGTTAGCAGTGATGAGGATATACTATCCTACGTGTTGTTCCCGCAGGTAGCGCTGGGTTTCTTCGAAATGAGAGAGCTTAAGAATAAAGGGTTAAATAGCAGTGACAACGCCATAGTAGCCTTAGCCTCAGCAATCGCAAGTCAACTAATGAGCAAGACGAAGGCAACACCCATGGCAACACCTCAAGGCGCAAGGCAGCTGGCAGGTGCTCCGAGTCCGTGGGCTCTAGCTGGAAGACAGGAACTTATGAGAGCGAGAACAACAATGCTTTAGAGAACAGGAGAACAGGTGCATACGGAGGCTGGAGAGTTCAATTGAGATTAAGAATCACAATCGACGACAAGACCCACGATGTCGAAGTCAAGCAACAAGGCGGAGGACCAAATCCCTTCTCTCTAGCTGTAGACCTCGATGGCAAGATGTTTACAGTGACAATTGTGGAAAGAGACGAAAAAACAGGAACAGTTAAACTCAAGGTGGGTGAAAAGGAGTTCAAGGTCGGAATAGAAGACAAGACAGTAACGAGTGGAAAACCACTGAATGTGAAGATCAACGAAGCACCCTTCGAAGTAAAGGTGGATACCCTAGCAGCAGGTCTTGCACAGCCAGTTCCTCAAACAGCGCATATTGAAACAAGTGTAACAGCCAGAAGAGAAGGAATTCTGGCCAAAACTGGTCCGACGATGGTATCGGAAGGAGAGAAGATTGTAGTGCCTCCGATGCCCGGGAAAATAGTTTCGGTCAAAGTCAAGGAAGGCGACTTCGTGAAAAAGGGTGACGTCGTGCTGATTTTGGAAGCCATGAAGATGGCCAATGAAATAGCGTCCCCGTACGGCGGTAGAGTAAAGGAGCTTAGAGTGTCAAACGGTCAGTCAGTTGCCGTTGAAGACGTGCTCATTGTAATAGAGTAGGAGCTTAGCGCTCCTTCCTGCAGAGGTAGGTTTCTGTTTTCACGATACCTGGTATGCGGCGCATACCTGAATTCAGTTCTCCTAGCTCCAAGAGCGTCCTTACTTCAACTTCGGCTATAATATCAACGTCGCCATACACAACTGAAGCCTTCTTTACACCATTCAGTTTTGAGATCCTGAATCTAACCTCATCCTCGGTTCCAGGATCAACTTTCGCCGTTACGTAAGCATTCACCATGTCCCCTTTAGCCCTCCAACCATCAAGAGATTTATTACAGGTGGGTTTATCCTATTATCTTCGCAATGCCGGTCACGTTTAGATAACAAGAATCAGCAACTGATAAATAAACGTGGCTACCAGACTAGCTACTGAGAATACTGCAACGTGGCATCAATGCTATTCTTGTTTGTGTGAGCGTGTTACCCTTGGCAGAAGAACATTCTGATAGAACCGAGGAAAGTAAGGGGAAAAGCGCTGCTGAGATGATCGTTCTCCACCTCAAAGAAGTAAGGGATAGATTGGAGCAGCTCAGCCATTCATTTGAAGACGTAGAGAAGCTTAACAAGACGATCAAGGACATGACCTCCACGGTTAATGGGCTAGATACCAAGGTTAAGGGATTAAACGAACTCGTTAACGCAGTGGTCAGAAACACTAGGGAACTCAGTGAAGATATCAAGTCGAACACCGCGCTAATGAACATGATGATGCGTGCCTTCGAAACGAAAAGCCTGGAACGTGAAACTGCGCTCCTGAAGAACATAGAGATGTCAACGGATCTGATAGATAAGTTCACGGCGCTTGTGAAATCGCAGACAGAAGCCTCCTCGGGCGAAAAGGAGTAGTAACGCCGGCAACATAAGACGTCATATACACCTCTGTTGGTTCCAGCAATCCAAGAGGTGCGACTTTCAGGCGGTGGGACACGGGGGACGTCTACCTGACTGCGCATTTACATGGAGAACTCTTACATCTAGGGCACTTGTTGCAGTACTTCGACGTAGCAGACCTCTCTAGGTCAACTTCAAGCACGTTGCAGACGCTGCAGAGCCAAGCTAGAACGTCAGCGATTTCACTTCTGACTGATTCGAGAGAATTCTCCTTAACCATTGCTTCGGCGAGTTCTCCAACCTCGGAAACGAGCCAGAGCATCGTTTTCTGAGGACCTCTAGCAACATCTCTCTCGCCATACAGCGTCTTCATCAACTGTTGAAATTCTTTTATCGAGGTCAAGTGCTCAACAACTCTCCTTTCTTTCGGAGTGCTCATATATTGAGCTGACTATTCTTCTTTCTCTAGATCCTTGAAGCTGATCAGTCGTTTCCAGAAGGTCTTCCCTTCTTTGTTGAAGGACGAGAAGAATCCTTGGGACTCCATACGTTTGAGAAAAGAGATGAGTTCGTCCTTAGTCATCGATTTGACTCGTCTGTGGTCACAGGTCAAGACATAGCGTTGGTACAATTCATCCTCAATCTTGTAGAGGGGCAAGCCAAAGGCGTCCAAAACAACGAACATATTGTTCTCATCTTCCGGGTCAAATTTGGCCATTATCTTGAACCCCTCCGTGAAAATAAGCGCATGTTCTTCCTGTATGCTAAGGGTTGTCTTTTAGATTTATCGCTTTCAGGAATCTTCCGGCTCCAAATAGCACTCGGACCTCTTCCTTTATCTTGATTCCTAGTTTCCTCAGGACCGAATTAAGTTCAGACTTCTTGGCAAATTCCGGATAATACTTGCTCTCATAGAATCTAGTGAAATGATAAACTGCTTGATTGAGAAACTGGTTTCTTGGTAAGGCATAGTCAACAATTACCATGACTCCTTTTGGTCTAGTCACCCTTACCATTTCTTTCAGAGCTTTTTCTCTAATGGGAGGGGGCATATCGTGTAGGACAAAGGATGTACAAGAAACATCAAAGTAGCTGTCATCAAAAGGCAACTTTGTAGCATCGGCGAATTCAAATCTTGCATTCTTGTACCTATTATTCCTTTTTGCCACTCTCAGCATATCCTCTGACAAGTCAACTCCGACAACGTAATAGCCTCTTTTTGCGAATGCTAGCGCCAATTTTCCAGTTCCAGTTCCAACGTCCAGTACTCTTGAACCACTCCTCGCATTGGCAAAATCAACAACTCTGTCCCTTAGCCCCGGAATGAATACCTCCATAAAACCGTAAAAGGGAGCCCACGCGCGAAACAGCTTTCTCATGTATGAGTAGTACTCTTGACCCATCTCCTATTTTCCTCTCCACCTCGCGCTCCGAGACTTATCCGGCTTGACTTCTTTGAGCGTCGAGCTAAACTTCCTAGCTATCTCTGGTAAACCAGCTTTGTATAAAGTCCAGAGCTCCTTCCACTCTTCTGAGATGTCTTTCACTGGCTTCGCTGGGATACCCACAGCAACTTTGCGAGGAGGGATACTGGTTCCCGAAACCACTATGGCACCCTCTCCCACAGCAGCCCACTCTCCCACAGTAGAGAAATCAGATACCACTGAACCCATCCCAATGACAGCGTAATCCTTCACTACACAGTCATGAAGAACGGAGCTGTGCCCCACAGTAACGCTATTCCCAATAACGCACTCCTTGTTGGGTCTCGCGTGAACAACAACATTCTCTTCGATGGCTGTTCCCGAACCAATCCTCACTTTTCCAAAGTCACCTAGAATCTTCGCGCCAGGCCCAATGTAACTCCCATCTCCGATAACAACATCCCCAATGACCTCAGCCGAGGTAGCAATATAACAACCAGAACCAACTCTAGGTCTCTTACCGTCAAACTCGAATAACATGAACAGAAGACACCTCCGACTCAGCAAGAAACATGATTGCCAATAGCAACTAGACCAAAAGCCACATTTACTTTAAGATTTCTAAGGCGATTCTCGGTTCATGTATGGAGATTCGTCCTCAAAAACACTCGGCTCTTCCGCCGAATCTTGGAAAAATAGGGAGGATTCCAAAATCTGAGCGGTCATCAGAATCCATACGTTTTCTGCGGTAGAGAAGGAAGTATGGGATAGTGTTTGTGGCAGCAGGAAGGTTTAGCGGAGTATTCGGAGCCACCCGATTCTTTTCTCAGCCAACCCCCGGAAAAACAGTCAACCCCGAAATTTCGAGGTCACCCCCGACTTTTCGCCCCTTCTCTGCTGCCTCCAACAACAAGTATCCCGTACGTCACGAGCTAGCTATCCTCGATCATCCTGGCTTCGATGGAACTCACGAAGAATCTCGTCTATTTGGAGATTAGTTTTCCACACAGCGAACCCGCCGTTTCTCGGGAACATGACGATCCTGAAATCTTTATTCTTTGCTATCACGAAAAGTGAGTCCACCCTGAAACTCCTTCTTGCCTCTTCCAATAGCATCTCACCCAAAGCCCCAACAATCCTAAACCTCTCAGCATCGGTCTCAGGCGAAATAAAGTGGGAGTCACTCGTCTTGCCACCCTTGACTGTCATAACGTCACCATTATCCTCGACGAAAGTGGCTCCTAGTTTTGATGGGGGTTTCAGTGTGCGTACTACCATGGCCATCCACCAGTTGGCTCCATCTTTAGCTCATCTCCTCCAGATTTGTTTTTCAACTCATATCTAGTGTTTCCTTCGACATCTCTTTAGATGTGCGAAAATAGGTAAGAAAGGGATCATTCTTGCCTTTTCTGGGCAATCGCGGACTAATATTCTCCAAAATAGGCCGTCAGCGTCATTTTCTAGCCTCTTTGGGCAAACCAAGTTTTCGGAGTCGCTACTCTCTCGTGTTCCTGAGACATCTTTTTCGGAATCTCGCCCACCACACCTAATTTTATATACAAGGTAAGAGGCTAATGTTTACTCGTTGTGTGGCATCTCGATCTGCCAATAACCGGTGACTCCTGATTTGGATACCTATCAAGAGGAACTGATGCGCAGGTATCGCGACCTGTTCGTCGATTGTAATGACGTGGAAGTGCAGAAGCTTTACTGGTTGCTATGCTTATTCTTTGCTAAGTGCGACGGGTTGCTTTCGAACGCACAAGTCCATCAGTTAATGGGCAACTTACCAGGCACCCCGTTCGACCCGTACCTGACTCCCATGGAGCGGAGGGATTCAATACTCGTAAGACTGAAGTTCCTGAAGAAGTACAATGTTAACAACCCTCAGGAGATCATGAGAGTACTCACATGGGGGCTGTTCTCAACTGAGAAATTCGATCCTTCTCATAGAAAGTATCTTGTTGAGTTTGTTGAGAATCCCGACAGGCCTTTCACCTGGATTGCCAACAAGCTTGGAGTCTCAACAAGCACGGTTCTGGAGGCTTTTCGCAGGCTTGCCGATAAGATCCAATTCCGTTTCATATCTGCGCTGAACTATCCGTTGCTAAAATTGAAGCATTTCATGATCTTCTTTAAGCCCAATGATGAGTTCCGCAGCTCCATGTTGTCTAGGCCGTTCACTCAAACTATTAACAGGGACACTTTCGGTGACTGGATGTGGGCGTCTTTTCTCGTTCCCGATCAGAACAGAATACTGAGGGAGTTTAGAGACAGCCTGAATGAGCTTGGTGAGCAAGTGTTCAATGACCATAGGTTCTATGAAGTAAAGTCGATTGGCAGATCCTGTAATCTTTCGATGTTTGACGGGGAAAAATGGATTTATAGTGAGGATGTCATAGGAGTAGGCTCCCTCAAATTTGCCGAGCGCGGTAAGGGTGTCTTACCTCGTTTAAAAGAGTTTGAGTACGGTGAGAAACCTATCAAGTTCGACAAAGTTGATTTTCTGATCGCTTGTCTGAAGTTCGGGAATGCGCGCGTGAAGAACTCTGAAATTGGAAGTATCCTTCACCAATACGGCTATAACCTTTCCTGGGTCACTTTGTCGAAGAGGGTGACTTCACTGAGGAGGGCAGGGGTCTTCATCCCGTACTTCAACTTCTCAGGGTTAGGGTTGAACGTAGCCTCGACGTTCGCCGTCGAGTGTGATCACGAACTTCTTGAAACCCTGTACTACGCGTTTCCTCAGTTTCCAGAGTGCACAGCGAGTAGAACGGACAAGGGAGTTGTCTTCATGGTAAGAACAGCTGCTGAAACAGCACCAGCCATATCCTACTTGGTGCAGAGTAGCTTGCAGAACAGAGCTGATGACCTAATTGTAGCGAGTCGTCTCGAGAACATTGGCAGCAGGGGCCCAACGAGTTTCGCCAATTACTGGAACAGCGACAAGCAGTACTGGGAGTTTGAAAAAGGTTCATTTGACTTGACCAAGAACATTAACCAAGATCGCTAGCACTCGAAAGCAGGGACTATGGCTTTCATCGGTTCTGCAATTCTCTTAGTAGTTGAGCTTTTTCTTCGGGGGAGACGTAGCTGAAGCCTATCAGCTCAACTTGGTCTCTATTGAATAGCTGCATGCTCAGTGTGAAAGGTTCCTTCAGAGCCTTGTTGAACCTGCCGATAAAAGCTGAAAGGTTCTCTCGCCCCATTCTCTTGAATCTCGATTCGTCAACGGAGTACAAGGTCTTTCCGCCCTCGCCGCTTTCTTTGATAACCGAGACAATGGTGAATTCCTCACAATCTTGCCTTGTGAGCGCTTTCTCCAGGCATTTTTCTTTCTCATCTGTCTTTCCACAATCAAACAGTACTTTCTTCGCTTTGGAATACCATGGTTTGACTATGCCTTCATCGTAGCGCAAGCCTGGATATCTTTTTTCTAGTTCCTTTAGGTAATCGATTGTTGAGACTATTTTCTTAGGCAAGATCAGACTCCCTTCTTTTGACTTTCACTACGTAGGAGTAAGTTCAAGATTCCATATATGAGTTTAGTTAGTATGGGAACAATAGAAGGAGCAAGTTTATGATTGCTGCTGCAACCATGAGTGCGGAAGAAAGGGTTCTTCCTTCTTTCTTCGTACGTTTCTCATTTCTACTCAAGTTGGAACCTTCGTAATATACAATCGAGACTAGGGGAAGGCAATCTCATCTGCTATCTGACAGAATCCCCCATCCTTAACTCTCCGGGAGTTGTCTATGGCATAGTAGGCAATTTATGGTTTTCGAATTAGAAGTCTGACAGTCCAAGACGAATAATCTCGTTGTTAGGGGGTTGAGAAGTCGTGAAGGTCAAAGTCGATGGGGTCACAAGAGAGTATAGGACCGTTTGGCTCGATGGGAGAGTCATCAAGATGATTGATCAGAGCAAGCTGCCATTCACATTCAAAGTCTTTGAAGCCAACTCCTGCGAGGATATAGTGGAAGCCATAAGAGGAATGAAAATCAGAGGGACACTGACGATAAGTGTTGCAGGAGCCTTCGCTGTGGCTCAGACATGCTTGAATTATAATGGCGGATCATTGGAGGAGCTCAGGTCACTTGCTAATTCCTGCGCAAAGAGAATAGTCAACACCAGACCTACGGGCGTCGATCTAAGTCGCAAGGTCAGCCGGGTTCTCAAGACCATCAGCAACGCGAAGAACTTGGAAAGTGCTACTGTGTCGTCCGTGGCTGAGGCTCAGAGAATCGCCGACGAGGATATTGAAGTCTGCAGAAGAATAGGAGAAAATGGTAGTAGACTCCTCGCAGAGAAGTGCCATGTTTTGACTCACTGCAATACCGGTCTTGGAGCAATCGACTACGGAACAGCGCTGGGAGTCATCCGGCAAGCACACAAGGATGGAAAGAAAATCGTGGTCTACGTGACGGAGACCAGACCTTGGGCCCAAGGGGCAAGACTCACTACGTGGGAGCTACTCAACGAGGAGATATCTCACTACGTGATTGCAGACACGAGTGCTGGTTTATTGATGCAGAGGGGAGACATCGACATGTGTATAGTTGGTGCAGATAGGATTGCACGGAATGGCGATACAGCAAACAAGATCGGATCGTATCAGTTGGCGGTCTTAGCCAAGGAAAATGATATACCCTTCTACGTTGCTGCTCCGACATCCACCTTTGATCTGAACCTCGAAAGTGGAGCGAAGATACCGTTAGAGCAAAGGGACGAAAACGAGGTGTTGTACTCTCCATCAGGCCTGTTGCCGGACGGTGAAGTCACTCGCGTTAGGGTTTCGCCGTTACTTGCAAAAGCGAAGAATTTTGTATTTGATATCACGCCTTCAGACTACATCACCTCTTTCGTAACCGAGAAAGGAGTAATTCGACGGCCTTATATTAAGAGCATAGGCAAGACATTGGATAACTAGTTACTCGTCAATCAATCCCTGAAGATGTTTCTATGCTGGTCTACCTAAAGGTATTTCAATACGAAAACAGATAACTCGATTGTCTCACTCAATTGAGCCAGCCACCTTGTACTCATGATTGGTTTCAGGCGATCATGCAATGCAGTGGCAGGTAATTGTGAGGGATCAATGTAGATGTCTGCTCTTGGACGCAATCGTGCTGCTCAGCCCAGAGAGAGTACTGGTATCACCGAACTGGACGAAGTAGTCGGAGGAGGACTTCTTAGACCATCCGACACACTAGTAATTGGACCTGTCGGCTCTGGGACAACAAGCTTTTGCAGACAGTTCGTAGTTTCATCACTACTGACTGGAAGGAAGGTTGTGGCAATCTGCACAGACGAGTCGACGGAGCACTTCCTAAGACACTTTGGATCACTGAAATCCTTTGATGTCGGGTTCTACTTGGATGAAAAGAAATTCATAATTGTTGATCTGTATACGAGGCTCATGGAACATATTGGTATACACGATTATGCTGATATAGATCCCAGTAAGGAAGTCTCCATTGACAGGGTCATACCAGACACGGTGAAATACCTGCTAGGTGATTCGAGAGAAGAATTGAGAGGATATAATGCCGTTTTTGATTCGATCACGGCTCTATCTCCCATCCTAGCAGTCCGTGATGTTCACAGACTCTTTCGTGAAGGGCAAAAAGTGGTTAGGGAAGGCAATCACGTCCTCCTAATAACCGCTCATGAGGGTGCTCTTGAAGGGAACTTTATTCAGGTAGCGAGACAGCAAGTTGACAATGTGATCAGAATGAAGACCCGCTGGGTCAGACCCAACTTGAAGAGGGAAATGATAATCGAGAAGATGAGTTATACGGAAATAAAACAACCAGTACTGGGATACACAATAACTGATGCGGGCATCGAGATCATTTGAAAGCGGCGCTTCTCGATATCAAGCATGTGTGAGAACTCTCTCACAATTGGAGAAAGCTTGATATAGGTTTCCATGAATAGGGAGGAGAAGAACTTGTTGATGATAGGGTAGAGAGAAATCCTACCAAGGGGGAATCGCACAAGTGAAAGGGGATAATTCTTCGGCAAGTACGAGCAAGATAACGGTGAGTTCAAGTAGTCTTTCCAGTCCTGTGGAGAGAATCCCATCTGGCATTACCGAGCTTGACAGGATTCTTAGTGGGGGATTTCCAAGTGGCACGTTCAACTGCATCGAGGGAGACATAGGAACGGGCACATCAACTTTCTGCATTCAAGCACTGTGGTCCAGACTGATCCTAGGAGGACTTGCATCATTCATGTGCCTTGATGAGCCCCCGGAGAGAGTAATCGAGCATTTCAAAAGCTTTGGGTGGGATGTCAAGCCGTATATTGAGGAGAAGCATATTCTTTTGTATGATGGACATGTGCTCCTGAATTCACTGGCATCTGCCACCGAGGGACAAAATGGGGTTGCGGAAAGGAAGGCATTGCTTGGAAAGTTTCTGGATGACTACCGAAAGGAGACTTGCGCCATCCTACGGACCCATCCGAAAATCATTGTCCCCGCCGTCACCGCAGTGGACTCATTTTCCTCAATAGCGCCCTATGTTGACTTGAAGTCTGCTTACGTACTTGCTCACATGATCGCCAACTCTGCTAGAAAAAACAATAATCTGCTTCTTGCAGTCGTGCATACAGGAGCCCTTGAAGCCAACATCGTATGCGCCTGCAATGCGGTTGCAGACGGCATACTCAGACTGGACTATATCTTGGCAAAAACCACACTAAGAAGAGTAATGCGGGTTGAGAAATTGGCATTCACCCCCATACCAGTTAGACCACTCGAGTATGTGATAACAAGCAAAAACGGCATTGAACTTATAGGTGAAGCCAAACCTGATGAGAAACCAGTTGGCAACAGCTATGCTGCTAACGGGACAAGAATGGGATTGAATAAACGGCCAACGCTACGATGAGGAAGTAGCCGCAAGATATCGCAAGAGGAAAAGGAGACAGAATGGGGGCCCACTTAGATGAACCTGACCATAAAAGAAGATTCCAGCATGCCCAGAGAGAGCACTGGGATCACTAGACTTGACGAAGTAATTGGAGGAGGGTTCCCCAGACCCTCAGTCGTAGCGATAATCGGCGCCCCCGGCTGTGGAACTACAAGTTTCTGCAAACAATTTGTGGTGTCGTCGCTACTACGAGGAAGAAAAGTCCATTTGGTCCCCGCGGATGAGCCAGATCACCATTATTTGAGACACTTCAAATCAATAAAGTCTTTTGACATCGAGTCTCATTTACATAGCAAGAGACTCGTCGTCATGGATCTGTACGGGAAGTTCGCGGAATATCTTGGTATAAGGGATTTTTCAGATCTGGAATCGGTGAAGGATGTTCCCACAGCTACTATCGCATTGGCCGCACAGAAGTCCGTCGCAGATGAGGTAAAGGAGGAGCTGAGAAACTTCAATATTGTCATTGATTCACTTACAGCGATCTCCCCATTTATCGGGGTTCGCGGCATCCATGCGGCTATCCATGCAGCGCAGAATCTAGTCAGAGCGCACAACCATATTCTCATCCTGACTGCTCATGACGGTGCTCTCGAAGGTAACTTTGTTCAAGCATTGAGGCAATATGCCGATAGTGTGATAAGGATGAGGATGCGCTGGGTCAGATCCGAGTTGAAAAGAGAAATGATAATCGAGAAGGTAAGCTTCACGGAGATTAGACAGCCAGTCCTCGAGTTCAATATAACCGACTCGGGCATTGAGATCCTATAGAAGACTTTTCTTATTTCCGTGCCTATATCGACCTTAGGTCACGTTATTTTCATCGCTCACGCGTCCGGCTAGGTGACAAACAAAAATAATTATAAGACGGAAGTGGAGAAAATACACCTAACCATAAAGCAAATAATTCATCAGAAGAGAAGTGGAAAATCAGAAAGAAAGCAGGTCAACAAGAATAGTTGGTGTGAGGTATTGAGTAAAGCTCTTGCAGAAAAGGTGGACAGGAAGAGAGAGGAGATGGGACCAGTAGCTTTCATGCGCGCGATGGGAAAGAAAGAGTACGACATCCTCACCCTCTTTGCTGAGGCTGGTACCAAATCAGACGAAATTAAAGCCGAGCTAGCTGACTGGGACAGAGTTCTACAGTTCAAAGCGCAAGGAACTGAACCCTGCTACCTTAAGATAGCAGGAGGAAAGATGTCTGCACACAAAGGACAGCATGAGAACCCAGATGTAACCTTCGAAACCAACACGTCCGACGACATGATGGGAATGCTCTCCGGCGCAGTCGACGGAACGCAGTTATACATGTCTGGTGGACTGAGGATTGACGGTCCGCTTCCAGATGCCATCAAGTTCGGGAACATGGGCCAATTGATGCGAAACTACCTGACCAATGAGAAGACAATGGAGATCTGGAAACTCAAGGTAGAGGATGTGGCGAAGAAACTGGGAGTAAAATGAATACCTCTCAGATATCAGCCTAGCCTGACCCAGTACAGGGGAATGCTGAGGCGTCCTGTCTCCAACTACTTATTTTTCCCCTTTTGCCGCGGTTTACTGACTGGAAGTCAACCTAAACTTGAAGCCTAGTGTTGTTGAGCGGATTTGAATCTCGGCAACTGGCGGTTCCTCGACAAGTTTGAGGGTCGCCATACTCTCGTCTATAAGGCATTTGACTTCCTTCTTCTTCCAGTGTTGTGGCAGTTTCACTCGCAAGGTGAGCTCTCCAGGCGCTTGGGGGGAATAAGAACCTTGAATCTCCTTGTCGCTAATCTTGAGCTCGAGTACGGGCGTTCTTAATGTGAACCTCTTGAAGGGTAACATTGGATCAATGCTAAGGCCGCCGAGAGTCGGTTCTATTCCAGCTAGTCTCAGCAGGGCTGTGAGGAAATTCGCGTGAAGGTTGAGGTTCATTACAGGGAAATCGGTTGTCGGCGTAAACATGTGGTAGTATGTTTCTCCAGATCGTGGAGCGTAGGAAGCGTTGAAAGCGTCTGGTCCACTCCAGATTCCATACCACGTGTCTGGGTATAGCTCAGCGTGATGAGCCATGGAATTTTTGACGAGAGAGTTCCACGCTTTATTGATATCGTATATGCCATAGCCCCATGTTAGGTAGGAATTTATGGCGAACCATATGCCGCCATTGACATCCCAGCCTTTCTCAAGGTATCCAAACGATGTGTTTAGCGGTGGAAAGACAATGTACTGACCGAAGGGAGAAGGTTTGTCAAGTTTCTCGTAGATGCTTTTGATTAGTTGATTGACGTAGTCTGGAGGCATAGTTCTGGAGATTAGGAGCCATACAAGTGGTTCAAGGAAGATGTTCCTGTCTCCAATTGCGTATCCAGATCCGTCCCAAGCTCTGTAGAACCACTTCCCGTTCCAAGATTTTAGACACGCTTCGCGCAGTTTCTCCCAGACGCCTTTGATCCTATCGCCATATTCTTTTTCGTCCTTCCTGAGAAGGGAAACTATCCTTGGAAGGACGTACAAGGCGAGGGCGGTGTTGAACATCGACTCACCTTTCTCGACAAATTTCCCTCTATTGCTCGCCATGGTTGAGATGGGATCATTCCAGTCTCCGTCCCCAATTTTGATTAGGTCATGTTCGCCGATTCCAACATTGTTTAGGAGGAAGTCAATTGCGAGTTTTACCCTCTCATATACGGTTGAGGATGCTTCACTCGATCTCGGGTAAAATGGAACCCGCTTATTCAGAAACTCGAAGTCACGGGTGGCAAAAACATACTCGGATAGCGCCAACAAGAAGAACAATGAGAGGTCTGACGGGCTCTCGTGTATGAAAGCCCCGCCAATCATGCCGAAGCCGTGAGTCATGTATGGAAGCTTCCCGTTAGGCGACATCAGACGCATGGTGTACTCCAGCATTTCCCGGGCGAGGCACGGCTCAATGTACACCATGGGAATAGTGAATAGCATGAAGTCGCGAGGCGCTCCCTGCAGACCTTGGAGGTAGTTGTATGCTCCGCCCTGAGGGAGCAGATGGTTCTCGAAGTACTCATCGTAGAGTGTCGCACTCCTAAGGTAGTAGGAGTGCCACTTAGCCTCCCTACCAGCCCAACTGTGTCTCTCATCATCAACATCAAAGTTGAACACCTTCCGCCTCCATTCTTCAGCACTGTTTTTTAGGAGTGGAAATGGAGAAGGCTCAGATGATGACTTTAATGCGATTCGTGTCGCCGAGGAGAGTTGCGAGTCATAATCATCGATAAGCTCTGACGCCCTGTCTTTGTTGGCATATCCGAACAGAAAAGTCAGTTTCCTTGACTCCTCTGGCTTTAGTTTGACCTCAACGCCCAAAGATAGGCAGGGAATATCCTTGGCGGTGATTCTGCGTCGGTAAGGTTCTTCGTGAGGACTCAACTTCCCTTTCTCGCCTAGCAGCGCCTGAGTGGATGTGATGGATCTAATTGGGACAGCATCCAATGCAGAAAGAAAAACTGGCTTCGGGTAGTAGTTCCTCGAGCAGGGCTGGTTCTCCGCAGGCTTGTCCCTCCCCTTGTACACTGGTTCCAATATGACGCTCTTTAAGTGCGAGACGTATCCTGTATTGAATTCAAACTTAGACGAGAAGGAGTCCCTAACCTGTTCCGGCGCATGGCGCGTGGCATAGCCGAGAAGCTTCACCAGTCTTCCTGCGACGTTTAGAAGTCTCCTTGTGCCGAAGTACTTTCGCTGTCTGTCAAAGTATATGAGCCCGGCAATGATGCTTCGAATGTTAACCCCCCAGTAATCGTAGAGTATGAGATTCTTAGCTGAATTAGAGTTGTTTACGAGGTTCAACTCAGATATTATCACTGGGTCGTCGGAAAAGGGAGGGAATACTACATGGTCCAATGTCATCCCATGTCTCTGACTTGTCTTGCGAAAGTATCCAGTACCGAACACGCGTCGGTACCCATTCCCATAATTAGTTTGCGAGAAAAGGTCGCTCCACGCGATCCCTTTGTCATTGTCTTGGATGATTCCTATACCGCCGCCTGACTGCATTCTTCTTGAATCGCGCCGGGTTAACCACTGAAGACCTCTGGAGCTCTCGACGACCTCCACGAAACCACCGTTATGGGCAAGAACGTTGAGATGATCATTCCCAAGTTGATGCCAGTGATCCCTCGACGAACCGTGGACGGTGAAGTAGAGAGCCTTGGGGTCTAGCTCATGGTTACAGGTATACTCGTAGGCAGGCAACTCAAATTCGTCGGTGAACCAGTGTCCGAAATGGCCATTGCCTCTCATACTCAAGTCTCCTGCCTCATACTTCATGACGGATTCCTTTAGCCGATTTGAAGAAATCCGTAGTCAAAGGATAGCTAGGGGACCTGCGTGTATGTCTAGGGGAGTTGTATCAACTCAAAGATTACGCCAGATATACGTGCTGTATCAAGGTAAGCATATTTGACACCAACTTCTCGGAGTGTTCCTCTCTCTAGGACTTTCACTCCCTTCTGGGTCAACTCTCTGAGTTTCTTCTCAATGTCATCAACGTAGAACCCAACGTGGTGTAGCCCTTCTCGTCCCTGCTTCAAGAACTGGGAGTGAAATGTTTCTCCTTCTACTACTTCAATTAACTCTATTTGAATTCCTGCAACTTCTCCAATTGATATCCTTAGTTTTGCTTTACCTTTTTCAGTCTGTCTCTCCGAAACAAAAGAAACGAAGTGCGCTAAACCCAGTGTTTTCTCATAATACTCTAGCGCTTTCTCGGTATTTCTTACGACAATGCCAATCTGTGGCATATTAATTCCTGCTTTCTTCGTTGCCTCTTTTCCCGCGCTGACAGCCAATTCTATCTCCTCCAGTTCTCACGTATGGTTAAGTTATGTCTAATCTTTTACATCTTCTTAGCTATAGGCATTAGTGCAAGGCCTTTAGGTGGACATATCCAAGCTATAACTGGAAACGTCAACCCTGCTTTCTCAGTTTCTTCAACTGCTTTCACGATCCCCTCCAGCTGCTCACCTGGGATTCCTATTAGCATCTCGTCGTCTTGGTGTAGCCCGAACATTCTTCCTCCCATGCATGGAATCCCGAGTTGTGGCCTCTTGGCTAGGTACGGAGCAGCTACGCCTTCAGCGCAGACACCAGCGTGTCCTGTTGAGCTGAACTGGATTCTCTCACCACTGATCCATGTGATAGCGTTAAGTAACCTCATCATTTGCGCAGGCGTACCTGAGACTATTACTATGCTTGGATCCAAAGGAGCCTTATGGAGCGGTGAGGTTATCACGGCTTCAAATGTCCCAGTCTTTATTTTTGGCAGGGACGACACAAACTTTGCATAGCCTTCCTCGCTTCTTGACGTGCGGAGAGGTCTCTTCCCCGTTCTGATATCTTCCGGGAAATCTGTCATGCCCAAGACAGAAGTAGCGAAGGCGCAGACTATGCTATCCGCTGTACCGGCTTGCACCCCACCGTTCAATCGGGCAAGAGCTACAAGCTGGCAGAAGGTGTATCCAGAACTAGGTACTTTGATGGTGCTAGGAATCTCTTTGGCGGTTTTGAGTAGATTCACTGCGACAGGGGATGCTCTCAGTCTCAGAAGTCTAATCAGTTTCTCATTTAAGGTGCTTTTGTCCATGTCAATTGCCTCCTATTCACTCGCATGGTCGTTACTCATGTAGTGTTGGTAATAATAAGCATTCTTGTTTGAGCTCTTGGTTCAATGTCTTCTTTGACAACGTATTGACTTCTAATGCAAGGAACTAAGCGCGAGGGAGTGTAACGTGCCGTTTTCTGAATTGAGAAAAGAGAGCAGAATCTTCAGTTTTCGCTGTAATTGGGCTTCATTTGCTACCTGAATTTGGCTCTTATCACTACCGTTTCTTGCCTTTCGCTAGCGGTTCCACTAGCAGAGTGTCTCCCTCTGTTTTGATGATTTTCACCTTGTCCCCTTTCTTGAGATTGTAATCCGAGGTAGCACGCCACAATTCGCCGAAGCACTGGACGTATCCCTTTTCACCTGCAGGTATGTCTTCAAATACCGTTGCCGTTTCCCCTTCAAGTTTGAACATTTTGCTTCTCATCGCCCTCGCTTGGAGTGTTTTATATGCTGCTACTGCGAAGATCCCACCCATCGCAATCCCGACGCCAAGCATCACAGCTGCGAATGCTGGAAACCATCCCATATTAATTAACCATTTGGGTGGCTGTCTTGGGAACAGAAGAAGGGAACCCAGGATCACGCAGATAATTCCCCCAGCACCGAGGGCTCCTACTCCCTGCGTTTGAAGTTCTCCTATCAGGAGCCCTATCCCTATGATTATCAGTATGAGCGCCACAATATTGAAGTCAAAACCCATCCCGATGAGAGACAATACGATCAAGACTCCGCCGATGACTTCCCCACCGTAGCCCGGAGTCAAGATCCCGTAGATTAGCGCGTACAAGCCAATCAGAAACAACAAGCCGGAGATAGTTGGATCACCAATTACACCGAGAAAAGCTACAGGTATGCTTCGCGAGAGCGCAACAACATACGCTGTTGAAGTCGAGAGTACCTTGCTTCCGCCATACGTTGTCACGTTCATTCCATTCAATTGTTGGAGTAGGTCAGAGATATTGGCAGCAAGTATTTCTATGACATGTAAAGGCTTTGCGTCTTCTGCGGCTAGGTTCAGGTTTCGCCTTACAAAATTCTCCGCTATGGTGTCGTTTCTTCCGTGAATCCTGGCTTTCTCACCTATGTAAGTGGCTAGAGCATTAATCAGTTTATCATCAGTCACAGGTGTTGAGCCACCAAGAGGCGAGTACGACACCGGTTGAGACGAGCCCACAACCGTGCCTGGAGCCATCGCAGCTACATGTGACCCCATCAGAAGAAAAGCGCCTGCGGACCAGGCCACACCTCCAGGCTTGACGTAGACAACAACAGGGATACTTGATGTATCCATGTACTCAATCATCTTTTTCGTTGAGTCCAGATCACCGCCGAAAGTGTCAAGTTCGAGAATTACACACTGGGCACCTGCATCACGGGCTTGGCTCAGCCCATCCCTAAGATACTCTGAAGACGATACTGTTATTGTCTGATCATAGTCCAGTGTGTAGACCAAGTTGCCTTGAGATGCAACCGACGTCATTAGATGAGAGAAGAGCGTAAATGAGAACAAGGTAACGACCGTTAGCAGAAAAATTGAGGAAGGAGTCAGCCTGCGCTTACTTGGATTCCTCTTTCTGCTCAGTCTCACCTTTCCTTCCTCTCCTCGCGACCGCTCCAGTTACTCCAATTAATTCCCCTAGGTCTGCGCTCGAGGTCTGGTGTGTTACTATCACCATGTTTTTCTCTCTGGCAATGTCGGTCATGGTTTGGAGTTCTCTTATCCTGAACGCTATCGGATTGTCTTGGAGCTTCTTGGCCGCATCAGCTAATGTCTTTGAAGCTATGAGCTCACCCTCAGCGACGATGACTCTTGCCCTCTTCTCTCGCTCAGCTTCCGCCTGCTTGGCTATTGCCCTCTGCATCTCTGGCGGTATTGTGACATCCCTGATCAGAACTGCCGTGACCTTTATTCCCCACGCTTCTGTTGCTTGATCTATGATCCCTTGTATCCTCTTGTTCAA
>JAUQYT010000314.1 GCA_030587605.1 Candidatus Njordarchaeum guaymasense | reverse complement strand
TAACCTGTTTCTAGTGCGCCTCTCCCCTTACGTCCTTTCCTAATAGTGTAGGAATCCGAGCACCTCCTATTCCCGGTGTTCACTGTTCTCAATAGGAAAGCTACTTGTTGGCCAGTGGTTATGGCGACTTGATTTTGTAGACTTACTTCTTGAATTGTAAGTACGTTACTGGCTGTAATCAAACCCAAGCTATGTAAGAAAAACTACGAGAAAAGCCAAAGAATCCTGATCATAAGACAAAGAGGAGTGGGAACATAGGCTTAGAGACAACGATAGTTCCAATCCGACGCAACATAAAACTTAAATACGGCGTAGTATCTCCCTAACAAGTTGGCTATAGGCTGGTAAAGCATTTTAGTAGCTGGCTCTAGCAATGAGAATGAGAGAGTTTGTTATACGGCGCATCCTGCTCATGATACCTGTGATTTTTGGTATACTGGTCATCTCCTTTATTCTCTCTCACATGATTGGGGAGCCAGCTGCCGCCTATATCACTGAGAGGATGCAGGAATGGCAGATTGCACAGGTATATGCCAGGTACCACTTCAATGAATCTCTGATAGTTCAGTTCTGGTACTACTTGGCCGGTCTGCTACAAGGTGACATGGGGTGGTCTCGTACTGCTGACATGCCCACGAGTCAAGCTATTGCAACCTATTTTCCCGCGACAATTGAGCTTGCCATAGTCGCCATCGTCCTTGGGTTGGCTATGGGTATTCCGCTTGGAATCAAGTCCGCAATAAAGAAAGATCAACCTGTTGATCATGTCTTGCGAGTCTTCTCTCTTGGCGGCGTCTCCATGCCTATCTTCTGGTTTGCTTTGATGCTCCAGTACGTTCTATATTATCAGCTTATTATAAGTGGAAGTCCGTTCTGGTTCCCTTCAAGTTTCCGCGGGAGTGATCAGACAATTACGTTCATGGCTACTCACAAGATCACCGGGCTCTTTCTTATTGACAGCCTGTTGTTTGGTAGGTTTGACCTCTTCCTTGATAGTGTCTGGCATATTTTCTTGCCAGCCTTCTGCTTGGCGTATCTTATGTTAGCCAACATTTCGAGGATGATGAGGTCAAGTATGTTGGAGGTAATGAGACAAGACTACATAATACTGGCGAGATCGAAGGGGCTATCAGAGAAAGTGGTTATCTACAAGCATGCAATGAAAAACGCCTTGATCCCCACAGTGACCACTGCAGGGCTGGTGTTTGGTGGCTTGCTTGGGGGCGCGGTCTTAACTGAAACAGTATTCGCCTGGCCAGGTGTAGGTAGGTGGTCAACGCAAGCAATGTTGACCCTAGACATGGGAGGGATCATGGGATTCGTTCTGTTGACCGGGTTCATATACTCAGTTGCGAACTTGGTTGTTGATGTTCTGTATGCATACATCGATCCGAGAGTGAGATACGGATAGGTTGGACAGCTCACTCTGGAAAATCTCTAATAGGTGGTGTTTAGTAGGGCATGACTTTTAGCTCGCGTGGATTGGCCAAGAAGTGGGATAGTTGGGTTCAGAGTCCGCGCATTCGTGAATTCAAGTTTACGCTCTATTTGCTTAGACAGAGTCCACTCATAATGTTTGGCATCGGCATTGGTGTGACTGCTGCCGTAGTTAGTATTCTGGCTCCTTGGATAGCACCGTACGGTGAACAGCAGAGAATCTGGACTCAGATAACTAATCCCCCAAGTTCGACTCACTTGCTCGGAACCGATCAGGACGGAGGAGACGTTTTCAGCAGAATCATGTGGGCTCTTCGCCTTGACTTGGTTTCGGCATTGATCGTAGTAGCTGTTGGCGCCGCGATTGGGATACTGGTAGGGGCGCTCTCGGGTTTCTTAGGAGGCAAGACTGACGAGGTTCTAATGAGAATCACGGATATCTTCCTCGCTTTTCCCGGGTTGATACTGGCTATGGCGGTAGCTGCAGCGCTCGGGAGAAACTGGACTAACCTCATGATAGCACTAATGGTCGTTTGGTGGCCTGGATACGCTCGGCTCATAAGAGGGCAGGTGCTGGTTGAAAAGGAGAAGCTCTACGTCGAAGCTGCTAGATCTGTGGGAGCGGGAAGACTGCGCATCGCGTTTAGGCACGTTTTGCCAAACTCAATTTTCCCATTGCTGGTAGCAGTTACTCTTGACATAGGAGGAGTAATGCTAACTGCGGCAGGGTTGAGCTTCATAGGTTTTGGCGCTGAACCAGGAGCAGCGGAACTTGGGAGAATGGTGTCGGACGGCAGACCATTCCTATTCTCACATCCTTGGATTGTTATGTTTCCTGGGATAACTATGTTGATCACCGCAGTCGGCTTCAACTTGATCGGCGATGGGCTGAGAGACGTCTTAGACCCGAGACTCAGACGGTAGAAACAGAGGGAGAAATAGTTGGTCAGCGACAACGTAGTCCTTAGTATACGCGACCTGAAAACATACTTCTACACCTATGGTGGAGTCGTCAAGGCACTTGACGGTATCGACCTTGATGTCTATAGGAATGAGACATTGGGGTTGGTTGGTGAGACTGGATGTGGTAAGTCAGTTACGGCTTTGTCAGTCCTGAGAATCGTACCAAGTCCTCCAGGTAGAATTGTTGGTGGGCAGATCCACTTCGATGGAGAGGATCTACTTCAGAAGACTGACGAAGAAATGCGGAAGATACGAGGACGTAAGATTGCCATGGTTTTCCAAGACCCAATGACATATCTCAACCCTGTTTTGAAGATGGGTGACCAGATAGCTGAACCGATACTACTTCACCAAGATCTTAAGGATGATTACATTGAGTATAAGATCGAGGAACTCAAGAAGAAAGCGAAGAAGAAGTCAAAAGGAGCCAAAACTGAAAGGGTGGACAGAGAGATCCGCAAGCTGAAGAATCGGTCCATGAAACAGTTACCTAAGAACGACCTCAAGAAGGTTGCCTTGAGGAAGGCTGTTGAAGTCCTCAAACTTGTTAGAATGCCATACGCTGAGGACGTAGTTAACAACTATCCGCACGAACTCAGCGGCGGTATGAGGCAACGTGCGATGATAGCCATGGCTCTCTCCTGTAAACCCGAGATATTCATCGCTGACGAAGCTACTACAGCCTTGGATGTAACAATTCAAGCACAGATTCTTACGCTGATGAATGAACTCAAGAAAGAGGTTGGAACATCAAACATTATAATCACACATGACATGGGGATAGTGGCGGAAACATGTGATAGAGCAGCAGTTATGTACGCTGGAAATGTGGTTGAAATCGCTCCGGTTAAAGATCTGTTTGAAAATAAGTTGCACCCCTACACTCAAGGACTCTTCGCAGCAATACCCAAGCTTCGCGGTCAGACAGGCAAGCTGGATACTATACCGGGGATGGTTCCCAACCTAATAAACCCGCCAACCGGGTGCAGGTTCCACCCTAGGTGTAAGCACGCCATGAGCGTATGCTCAAAGAGGAGACCTGAGATGATTGAGGAGCGACCAAACCACTTTGTGGCATGCTACCTCTACGGGAAATAGTGACAATAACCAAAAGCGGAGTGTGCGAAAATGCCTAAGAAGGTCATAATGGATGTGCAGAATCTTAAGAAGTATTTCCCACTGAGGTCTGGGGCTATCTTCAGGAAGACAGTTGGATATGTTTACGCTGTTGACAATGTTTCTTTCACGATTAACGAAGGAGAGACCCTTGGACTAGTTGGAGAATCTGGCTGTGGTAAGACCACCCTAGGGCGGTGTGTGATCCTTCTCATAAGACCTGATTCAGGTAAACTGATATTTGAAGGACGTGATGTGCTTGGCGGCAACGGCGCTAAACGGAGAGGCTCGATACACGAACGGAAAGTCCTAAGGCGCGATACGCAAATGGTTTTCCAGGACCCGTATGCTTCCCTAAACCCCCGTTGGACCATAAAGAACATTCTTACCGAGCCGCTCATGATTCACCACATAGCATCGCGTCAAAAAGCGGTAGATATGGCTCTAAAACTCCTCAAAAGAGTCGGTCTTAGTGAAGACCACTTGAACCGCTTCCCGCACGAGTTTAGCGGGGGCCAGAGACAACGTATATGTATTGCCAGGGCGCTTCTGGTCCACCCCAAGTTCGTCGTTCTGGACGAGCCAACTTCTTCAACAGACGTTTCCGTGCAGGCACAAACCCTTAATCTCCTCAAGGAACTGCAGAAGGAGTTCGGTTTGACCTTTCTATTCATCTCGCATAACCTAAGCGTCATAAGATACATGAGCGATAGGATCGCCGTAATGTACTTAGGCAAGATCGTCGAGATTGTTGGTAGGG
>JAUQYT010000169.1 GCA_030587605.1 Candidatus Njordarchaeum guaymasense | reverse complement strand
AAAGCCAAGACAGGATTCCTCTACAACCCCATCGTCCTCGGAACAGCCACCATAGGCATAGGCGACAACAGAGAGCTCGGCGGAGAGAACGAAAGCAGCTGGATGTTCAACGTCACGGTTTCGAAACCCACAGTGAAACTGGACGGAAAGCCCCTAGTCAAGAAGGGCAAGTTCACCGTCTAACCCCCTCTTTTTTACATGAAATACTTAGGCGCACAAAAGTTTTAACTAATAGCCAAAACATCGCATACTCAGAGGCTCGGACATGAAAGCTGGATTGAAGATTAGAGCCCTCACCGAAAGTGACCTAGACGCTGTAGTGGAGATCGACAGAAAAATTCTGGGAAAGGCGAGGCGTGAATATTGGAGAAGGAAGATAGGATACGCTGACATCTATCCAAGACCAGCCCTAGCCGCAGAAATAGACGGAAAGGTTGTTGGCTTCATACTGGGCTATGTGAGCGGATGGGAGTTCGGAGTGCCAGACACTGTGGGATGGATAGACACGATAGGCGTGGATCCTGACTACCAGAACAGAGGCGTCGGGAAGACCCTCTTCAAGAGCCTCATAGAGAACTTCAGGCGTACGGGAAAGGAGGAGAGACCTGAGGCAAAGGAAGGAGGGATAGAAGGGGTGAATGTGGTTTACACGCTTGTTAGGTGGAACGACTGGAACCTGCTGAGATTCTTCCATAAGATGGGTTTCAAGAAAGGAGACATGGTGAGCCTAGAACTGAAGATACGTTAAGCACAGCTTACCTCACTTACCTTCTCCTTTTTAAGCCACAAAAACAGACTTAATTACAGACTGGAGGCTAATCTTTGAAGGAGATAAGAAAGCCGTGGGGAAAAGAGCTCTGGATAGCGCAAGAGAAGGAGTACGGCGGAAAAATCCTCATCGTAAAAGGGAACCATCATACATCTCAACATTTTCATAAAGATAAGAAGGAGACGATCTATTGCTTCAAGGGCGAAGTGGATATAGTTCTTAACGATGGAGTAGTCACGCTAAGGGAAGGAGATGACGTAACCCTTGTCCCCAGAACTGTCCACAGAATCGTGGGCAAGACAGACTCGATCCTGTTCGAAGTGTCAACCCCGCAACTAGCCGACGTTGTAAGGCTGAAAGAAGAATAAAACATCACTTACTCAATCAGTGTCCCGATTCTCTCCCCCTTAACAGCCGACAGAACGTTTTCAGGCCTAAACCCATTTACAACAAGCGTTCTAGTCTTACTTCTCTGAAGAATCCGAACTGCCTCGGGATCTAGAATCTGATGTATTCCCGCTTTGTGCTTGTCCTCCTCAAACAGCCCCCACAGATCGTGGAAACTCAGCCTGTTGATCTTCTGCGCGTCTGGATACTTGTCTGGATCCTTTGTGTATATGCCGTCTTGATCGGTGGCTTTGACCAATAGGTCGGCATCAATTCTCTCGGCGACCATGGCAGCCACGGCATCGGTGGTCATCCCTGGTCTTAATCCGCCCATGACCACGATTTTCTCCTCATTCAGCAACTGAACAACTTGACGGATAGATGTTGGCACTTTCTCAGCTCCAAGTGTGCCTAGTCTCTTGGCTAGTAGTTGAGCAAATAGCCTCGAGACGGAGATGGCGAGGTTGTCTTGGTCCTGCTCGCTTAACCCCATCTCTCTTGCTATGTCTATGAAGTCTCTGGCTGGCTGTCCGCCGCCAACCACGACGACCAATTCGTGCCCTTGCTTCTTTAATTCTTTCATCAGATCTGCATACTTATTTATCAAGGCTGGGTCTGGTGGTGAGGCGATGACGGAGCCGCCGATGCGGATCACAACTTTCATTCTGACGGCCTCCAGCATCTAATTCGCATCGTGACAAGATAAAACATCTTCTCAAGAGCGCTAAGTTCCTTTCGATCTTTACACCTAAATATGCATGTAAGCACAATTTTAGCAGAGCCATAACAGATCGGAAGGCGAGGATGATGGAAGAGCTTGAGCTGATTCTGTTGGGAACAGGGGGTGGAAGGTTCTCGATGATAACGCAGAAGAGGAGAACTGCGGGGATTCGCCTTCTCTCCGAAGGCGTCAATGTACATTTGGATCCCGGACCTGGCGCTCTGATACATTCTGTAAATATGGGACTGGACCCAGAGAAGATTCAGGCTGTGTTGGTCTCGCATGCTCATCCAGATCACTACACGGATGCTGAGGTTCTGGTTGAGGCTATGACGCGGGGGATGACGAGGAAGAGGGGGCTTTTGGCTGCTTCTCGTAGTGTGCTTTATGGTAATGAGAAGTGTGGACCTGCAGTCTCTAAGTATCATCAGGAGATACCTAAAGAGGTGATAGAGGCGACGCCAGGTGTTGCATTCAATGTTGGTGACTTGAATGTTAGGGTGACTAAGGCTGTGCATTCTGATCCTGACACGGTTGGCTTCAGGTTTGAGACTTCTGATGTGGGGGATGTTGGCTACACGTCTGATACCGAGTATTTTGATGGAGTGGGCGAGTTTTATCGTGGTGTTAGGGTTTTGTTGTTGTGTTTGTTGAGGCCTTCTGGTAGGCCTTGGAGGGGTCACATGACGACGGAGGATGCGGTTAGGATTGTGGGGGAGGCTGTTCCAGAGGTGGCTGTGGTTACGCACTTTGGGATGGGAATGATCTTTGCGGGGCCGGGGCGTGAGGCTGAGAAGGTGGAGAGGCAGAGTGGTGTTCGGACTGTGGCGGCTAGGGATGGCATGCGTATTAGAGTGGGGGAAGAGATTACGATAGGGATGGGAAAGAGAAAGCAGAAGGGACTAGACGAGTTTGCTTGAGATGTAGAGAGACAGAGAGGGGGTATAGGCCGTCGAGCGTGCTATTTAGGCTTCAAATAGGTTTGATGGGATTTGAGAGGAGTTTTTGGGGACATAAACCTTATAAGGTGCCTATGTGGGATATTTTTGTGGGAGAAATTATGTCCATGTGTAAAGTTGATGAGAGACATAGAATTGTGGTTGATAAGCGGGTTAGGAAGAGAACGAAGATCAAGGCGGGTGATGTGGTAATTCTTGAACCAATAGATGATCGCAGCTTCAAGGTTACTGTCATGGATTTGTCCCTGGAGAATTTGGAAGACGATCCTGCTTGGAGGGCTCTTCATACGCCTGTTAAGGCTGTAAGGTACATTCCACCAGAGGAACTTGAGGAAGTCATGGAGGAAGAAGTTTGGGGGGAGTAGCTTGGGCAGAAGCGAAGCCTCTCGCCATACTAGACTCGAACGTGGTAGTTTATTCTATGGTAATGGATTATCCAAGCAAAACGTATCACACCAAATGTCTCAATTTGTTAGAGAGGGGACTTAAGGGGGAGTTAGACTACATTGTAAGCCTGAATCCAGTCGTTGTCGTCGAAGCCTTTTCAGCCTTAGTGAGGCTACTGGATCGGCATCAAGCGGAATTCAGGATAGGTTCACTTCTCCGTTCAAAGCGCATTGCCTATCTATCGATCTCTAGAGAGGCTTCCCAAAACTCTATTCAATGGGCTAAAGAGAAGGTAGTTCCCGTTAATGACGCAATGGTAGGTGCGAACATGGTTGAAATGGCTGGTCTAGTCTACACTGTCGATGAGGATCACTTTAAGAAACTTGAAGAGTACGGAGTCAAGTTTGTCAATCCAATAAGATCCTAGGAAACATTTTCATAGTGAGCTTGATCGTTAACTATCCTCCCAAGGTTCTTTTGCTGTGTTTGTGGGGGCCTTCTGGTAGGCCTTGGAGGGGGCACATGACGACGGAGGATGCGATTAGGATTGTTGGGGAGGCTGTTCCGGAGGTGGCGGTTGTTACGCATTTTGGTATGGGGATGATCTTTGCTGGGCCGGGGCGTGAGGCTGAGAAGGTGGAGAGGGAGAGTCGTGTTCAGACTGTGGCGGCTAGGGATGGTATGTGTATCAGGGTGGGTGAAGAGGTTGAGGTGGGAATAGGAAAGAGAAAACAGAAGGGACTAAACGAGTTCGCTTGACAGAGAGACGGATATGCACCCTTAGGGAAATATGAGGCTCTTGATCTAAGGCAAAAACCTCTATTATGAGACATGCACCACCATGCGTGTGCATAGCAATAGTTTTATGTTTTGGAGCAGTATATAGTTTTGCGCACGTATGTTGCATGTGATTGTCCCATGAGTTCCGAGGGTATTAATGAAAAAAGAGCACTAATCAACCTGTCTCAATTCGTATTCAGAAAGGAAGCTGGAAAGATTAGAGAGGGACTGTATGATAGTCTAGTCGAACTCGCTATTTTTCTTGGCGGAGACAGAGGTGTTTTGGCATCTAAGATCCAGAGTATTATCAAAGATACCTATACTATCACCCTTCATCAGGCAGTAATAGACGCTAGCTTGATTAGACTATGGCGAAGTAGGGCTATCGTAAGACAGAGTGACAATCGTTACGCTCTAGAAGTGAAGAGGAAATGGTCAATTTCTGATCAAATAAATAATAGAAAAAGACAAATCGAAAGATTAAGCGATGCCATCTTAGAAGAAGTAAAGCTGAATTTTCACGAAGATATAAATGAAGAAGTTGCTGAGAGAGTTAAGGCGAAGTTCTTTGTGTTACTCTCAAAATTCTTGACTCCGAGAGCAAAGGTTAGTGCTGCCATGCTCACCGGGAAAGGCATCGAAATCCCTGAACTAGAAGTCAAAGAGATGTTTGAGGAAACTTTAGCCGATATCCCAAACCCACAGTTAAAAGGAGCGGTAAAGAAGGCATTTATCGACTTCTTTCAGAAAGCGGACGAGGAGATGCAGAAGTTCTTGTTCGATATTGCAGAAAATATCTACCTACTTGAGGTTCTGAATCTAGACCCCGAATGTCAGTGCTTGCAGAGAATTGAATTCTCTAAGATTCGTTTGTTGCTTGACACAAATGTCATTATCAATTTGCTCTGTCCCAGTGATCATCGTAGACATAGAATAGCCTCAAATTTCATTGATATTTGCAGATCTTTTGGCATTCAACTATACTATACTGACGTGACTGTTTCCGAATATGAGAGTGTTCTTGAGGTGTCTGATGCTATCATACCCAAAATGGAAACTCCGCTACATCTTCTTGGTGATCATCCGGAACCATTTGTTTCTTCTTTTGCAGAGGAATTGAAACAGAATCCTGATCAAACCTGGGAAGGATACTATCTGCGGATGAAAAGATTAGGAGGAGACATAAAGAATCTATATGGCCTAGAAAGATTTTCAGAAGATTGGGATGAGATATTTGAGAAAGAATTCTTTGAGGAAATATCAAATAGAGTCTCAGGTTGCTGGAAAATCTATGCGGGCACTGCGAAATCTAAACCGGTTGCACGGCATGATGCTTTCCATTTGATTCTTGTGAGGGAACTTAGAAGAGGGGAACAGACGACAGTCTTCGGCCCTAGTACGTGGTTTGCATCATTAGACCACACTCTTCTATGCGCTGACAAAGTTGTAGACAACCATTATGATGATAAAATCCCTTCAACTATGAACTGTGATATTTGGATTCAGATGATGGCTCCCTTCTTGGCAGCAGATGTTAGAGATTCTAGCGCCCCAGAGATTTTTTCGCATTTCATCTCTTCGCAATTCTGGGTGGCAAGAGAGAGAGTGAACTATGAAGATCTGAAAATAATACAAGGAGAATGGCTTTCATACTCGAGATTGAACGAGCAGGATCTAAGGGAAATTTTGTCTGAGAAATTTGTAAAGGATTACGTGAAATCAGCCAAGAGCCTTCTCTCAGAAGACAAAGAAATTCCGGAAGAAGCTAAAGAAAAATTCGAAAGAGAATTAGCCGTGAAAGTAGACAGCATACTCAACAGAAAAATCGAGGAGTACCAGGGTCAGCTAGAAGAGAAGGAAAAAGAACTGAGGAAATTGAAAGAAGAGAGCCACACAGTGATAAGTGGTGCACAAATGAAGGAGGACACAATAAAGACATTTTGGCGCCAAGTTGCAGGAGTATTGGGAAGTATATTAGCGATTGTCAATATCTACTCCATTTTTACCAGACAAATTGCCCTTGACTTGTATTCGGTTCCGTATCTGCTTGGTTCTTGGATAGTAATCTGCGTCTTGTTGATGATTGCGATAGCTTATGAGAAAGTTGAAGTTGCTCTGAAGATGATTTTGAATCTGTCAAGACGAAGTAAAGATTAGAAGCCCAGCGTGACCATTCAAGCACCATTCCAGTCTTATCAAACTAATATTTTTATCGGGGTTTGTGTACTCTGGCGGTTTTTATGTAATGCAAAATGAAAGGGAGTCAAACGTTGTTCGTCTGAATAACCGTGGGTTTTGGTGGGCCGGGCAGGACTCGAACCTGCGACCT
>JAUQYT010000134.1 GCA_030587605.1 Candidatus Njordarchaeum guaymasense | reverse complement strand
AGCGGCTCTGCCCGCTATGAAGCTGGGGTTTTCTCTTGGAGTGAAGGAGACTCGATTAATGTCTTCGGCGAGTCCACCTATGAGAGCTATGACGGTAGACTTGATCTCGGCGAAGCTTGCAGTTGAGTGTATTGTTGCAGCTGCGCAGCGCAGTTCTTGAGTCACACCAGTGTCAGATTCAGAGTCTGACCTGATAACTTCCCCTACTTCGAATATTCGCTGAGGAAGCTTCTCGTGCTTGTTCGTTTTTAGAGTGCTCATCAAAGCTGGAAGCAGCGATTCTCTGAGAATACTGTACTCGGAACTAACAGGGTTCAGAAGCTTGACTAGAGGAGATCCCTTTGTTCTCATGAAGTCGTATTGTTCAGCCTCGTTAGTTAAGGTGAAGTTCATGACCTCTTGGTATCCCAACCCAATCATAAGTCGTCTAGCCAAGGATTCAAGTTTTCTCAGGACGTGTGTTTTCCCTACCGTCACGCATGAAGGCAACTTGGGCCGAATATTATAGTACCCGTAACCTATCGCAACTTCTTCAACGAGATCTATCTCGTGTAGCACGTCTACCCTGTAGGGCGGAATTGTCACGCTGAGCTTGTCCTCTCTTGTGGCTTTTGCGTCAAAACGGGATCTCTTTAGGCACTTATCGATCTCATCAAGTGAGAGACTAAGCCCTAGAGTTCTGTTGACATAGTCACGTGAGAGAGAGAGGTTTGCAGGTTTAAGCGTTGGTGTTATGGTTCTCTCTTCTCCCTCGATCAAGGTCACGGATTCTATTCTGGATCCCATGTCCGCGAGTTGCGTTACAATGAGGGTTAGCGCATTATCAACCGAGTTTAGTTGTGTCCCAGTGACGTCTATGAATAGGTTCTTCGTCTCATCAGTAACCTGGGTCACTGTTCCGTTAATTATCGGAGGGAACGAGAGAACTCTAGCGTCACTGTCTACGATTATGGGGTACTTCGGGAATTCTTCAACAAGGTGCTTGTATGCTATTCCCTTTGGATGCATGTTGAGAATCTCATCAAGGTTCAGGGGGGTGTCTCCTCCAAGAGGAGTGAATCTGATTGACCTTGGTTCAACGGCTTTGTATGTGAACGGTGGCGTTACTTTGTCGAAGTCATGGAGCCCTATCGATGCTTTACGCCGGTTCCTCCCGACAGCCCAATGAATATCCTCTTGGGCGCCCATTAGTTCCTCTATCTCAGGGCCAGATAGCTTGATGTTCCTGCACACTGCACCCACAATGTAGGGTCTAACAGTCTTAACCGATTCCTCTATAACGAGCGATACCTGTCCTTTGGCGACGGTGTACTTAGGTAACCCCACTTCTAGTTCCATTATGCCTTTGAGTGCCCTCGCAACTCCTTCTTGACTGGAGAAGTCGGGTCTGTTTGGGTTATACTCTATCCTAATCCAGTCTTCCCCAGTTTCTTCGATCTCCACGCCGATCCACGGTATCTTTTCTTCGAGTTGGTCCAAAGTGATATCCTTGCCAAGCAGGGAAGACATCTTGTTAAGGGTCAACTTAACTACCGGCATCTACACACACCTCTCTGTTATCTCAAAGGAACCTTTCTTATCCAGCCTAACTCATTCCTATATGGGGCGCGGATGTCATCTGCATCTAGCCGTATCATGAGTAATCTTTCAAGACCTAGTCCCCACGCTAACACAGGGTACTTGATGCCCAACGGCATCGTGACTTCAGGTCTGAAGATGCCCATTCCGCCTAGTTCTAACCATCTTCCTAGAGTGCTAACCTTCCCGTCGGGACCGACTACCTTCTTCTCGACGTACGCGGTCGCTTCGGCACTCGGTTCTGTGTATGGGAAGTATGAAGGCCAGAATCGAACTTTTTCGTAGCCAAGGCGACTGTAGAATTCCTTCATTGTTCCCATGAGGTCTCTCAACGACACATCTTTGTCCATGATTATTCCTTCGACTTGGTGGAACTCCGCCAAGTGCTTGTAGTTGACCTTCTCGTTTCTATACACTCGGTCAATTGAGAATACCTTGATCGGCGGATCAGGATGAGAAGCGAGGTACCTAATAGTGGTAGCAGTCGTGTGCGTTCTGAGAATTGTCTGCTGAGCTACCTCACTATTCCACTTGTAACCCCACCCACTGGACCCTGTATCCCACCCATTCTCATGAGTCTGTGTGATACGCCTAACTATGGACTGACTCGGCAGCCTAGCCTTAGACGGGGTTGAGAGGTAGAAAGTGTCATGCATCTCCCTAGCAGGGTGATCTTGGGGTTGGAATAAGGCGTCAAAGTTCCAGAATGCAGACTCAACAAACCCTCCTTTAATCTCTTCAAACCCTAACTCAAGAAAGATCTCCCTTACCTCGTCAATCAACTCAACTATTGGATGGTATCTTGCAGGGTACGCTGGCTCGACAGGGGCAGAGACATCGAAGGTTTTTAGCTCAAATTTCTTCCAATCACCAGACCTGATCATGTCGGGAGTCAGCTGGGTGACCTCTTCATGCACCACGGCGCCCCGACGTACAACGTCTAGCCCACTACCTGTAAGCTTTAGGGATCTTGTCTTGCGGGTTGTTAGCTCAACCAGTTTCCGTTTTTGGAGTGAATCAACAATTTCCCTTTGTTCTTGTTTGAGAGAGGAAATAGGCAATCCCTGTACTTTTGATAGCGCGGCGATTAGTTGCTCATCAATCCCTTCGCTAGGCTTGGTTGTTGAC
Source organism: Candidatus Njordarchaeum guaymasense (assembly GCA_030587605.1). Classification (GTDB taxonomy): domain Archaea; phylum Asgardarchaeota; class Njordarchaeia; order Njordarchaeales; family Njordarchaeaceae; genus Njordarchaeum; species Njordarchaeum guaymasense. The sequence goes on along the minus strand of JAUQYT010000134.1, from coordinate 26,551 downwards.
TTGAGGAGCAGTTTTACGCCTTCCTTCTTGGTTGAAGCCCAATTCTTTTTCTTCAGCCACCCTAGTGCTATTGCTATTTCTTCATCGGTCAAGGGAAGTTCATTCTTCAGTGATTCTAATTCGATAGCGGCGCCCTTCTTCCCCCCAAGATAGTTTATGACCGTTCTTTCGGGGAGCCCAACCTTGGAGCATTTTACGCCTTCCTTTGTTAGGTTAACGTAGTTCTGTTCTGACTCACGGACTACGACCAAACCCTTTTCAGACAATGAAGCTGATGCTCCAACAATGGTAGCCTGATCAAGTTTGATGCTCCCTACTAGTTCACTCATATTGACTTCTGTTCTTGACCTAGCTAGGGTTTCCAGAATCGATGCCTCTACGCGGCTCAACTTCAACGAGCTATCTCGTGTCATGGTCGCCATTCGCCTCAAGAATCGGAGCTTCAGGGGCTCATCTCCCCTATGTTTTCATCAACAGGTTTTCATCACAAGACTTGATCTAGGATCGTTAAAACTCTTTGGTCAAGATTTCCCCGAGTCCTTAGTCAGATTCACTACAGATTCAAGCTTCCCCATACACACATTAGTATTGTTGGAAAAGGGGAAAAGAAAGCCCCTCAATAGTTGTCTTATCTACCTTTTCTTAGTGGGTGTCTGTCGTCAGAGCTTCCCTTTCTCTGATACTGGATGACTTGATGGGTTTCCCATCCTTGTCGCGAACCATTCTTACTACGAGCAAGTGAAGAGGATGGAGCTTCCTCCCACGTCTTGCCTTGTTTATGTCTTTGACTGCCCCCTTTGTCTCTTCGCTAACTGCGACGGCTTCCATTTCAGGGTCAGTTGCCGCGGTTCCGAATGGTTCCGAAATGGGTATCACCTCTGCTCGTTCGAGGTATCCTTCGGAAGCTAAGAACTTTCTTATATCCTCGACTCTCCTCCCGTATGAGTATATCATTTCCTTTCTGGATTTGTCTTGTAGCAGGTTCTCGGTGGCGACTCCTATGATCACCTTTTCTCCGGATTCGAAGGCTTTACGAAGTAGTGCCTTGTGCCCTTCATGTAATCTATCGAATGTCCCTCCTACACCGACACGCTTTAATCTACGCAAAGGAACCTGCACCTCCACCTTGATCTACGGAGTTGGTAACCTAATTAGATGGAAACACAATATGATAAAAAGGTATTCTTGGATCGCATGTATAACTGGGAGTGCCCATGATCTTGAGAGTCATATCTTTGACTGGTAGAGAATTGGAGTGCTATAGGAAAGCCGGAAGGATTGCTTCGACAATCAGGGAGAAAGTTGGGCGACTAGTTCAGCCGGGAGCACGAATCATAAGGATTTGCGAAGAAGCGGAAAGCATGATTAGAAAGAGTGGAGGTTCACCAGCATTTCCGCTCAATGTCTCTGTGAATGAGCTAGCCGCTCACTACACTTCGCCTCCCGGTGACGAGACCGTACTCCCCGAAAGAGGGCTTGTAAAGATTGACTTGGGTGTTTCAGTTGATGGTTATGTTGCGGACACGGCGACAACAGTTGATCTTAGTCGCAAAGAGACTATGATGGCGGATACAACTGAAAAGGCCCTTATGGCAGCTATTTCCGCCATTAAGGCGGGGATCAGGGTTAGTGACGTTGGAAAGGTAATAAGCAGCGTAATAACACGGGCTGGATTAAAACCCATTTCGAATCTTACTGGACACAGTTTGGCAAGATATGAACTTCACTCAGGAATCTCCGTTCCAAACGTTCCAGTACAATTACAGCATGTAATGTCGGAGGGTGAGGTCTATGCCATTGAACCATTCGCCACGAAGGCCGACGGAAAAGGATTTGTGAAGGAAACCAAGAACGCCTTCATCTACAGCTGCAAAGGGGAGACGCCGACGTCAAGCACTAGTGACGCTCCTGAAACAGACCTATTGAATGTACTTAAAAGGAGTTTCAACAGGCTTCCTTTCGCGGTTCGTTGGCTCACTCACCAGACTGATCTAAAACAGTTCGGAAAGCTATTGAAAAAAGGATTAGTAATAGCCTACCCCGTGCTGATAGAAGCTGGCAAGAGACTCGTCTCGCAATCAGAGCATACCTTAATAGTCAGAAAGCATGACTGCGAAGTACTAACGATATAGAAACCGATAAAAAAGATGACAGGTCATACTCAGTGTTTGGAACCTGCACCTTCTCCGAGGCAAGGATGTCTTGGTCGCTGAACTGAGCGGGTTTCATTTCGTGTTCTTATATGGTGTTACGATGATGGGAGCTGGGTTTTCTGGAGTGGGACGGCGTATATTGTCTTTACATACATGTCTCCCCCACATTCTTTACACTTGCTTAGAACCTTGTAGACGTAGTCCCCTCTTTGAAAGTCTCTTACTTCAGCGTACTCACATTTGGAGCATCTGGCTACGGTCACCGTTCTGAATATGGGGTTCTGCACAGGGGCTCTCCAAGCTGCACCCATGAATGAGAAAAACAACGAAAACACAAAGAGACCTAAAATGATGCTGATCTGGTCGTTGGTCTGCCATCCTTGAATAAGAAGAGACATACCAGCCAGCAAACAGATTAGCGCAATCATTGCAGAAACCATACGTGCCCCGGTAACCCCTCTTCCAGAGGGAGGCTGACCACTGTCGCTCAATGCTGTTACCTCGCTTGTCTTAGCCCACACCAACAGTGTTTCCGATGCCGGCCACGATTACCGTTGATCCAGGTTGTGTCCTTTCTTTGATTATCTGTCTGACCCTTTCAGAAACCTTGTCCGCTGCATCAGTGATCTCCTTCTTCATCGGCATGACGGCTTCCTCAATCGCTTCCTTCACGAGTATCGCGTCTACCGGAATCTTGTACTTCACAGCCACCTCTTCAATCTTGTACTTCTCGGGACCTGGGTCACCTATAGCTGCCCCGACACCTTCAACGATATCCCCAGTGGTCTCACCTTCGAGTTTACCAGCAGCATCGATCATTATAATCCTGGAGATGTCTCCCTTACGCTCCTCAACTATCCTTTCAATAGCCTCCCCAGGTTTGCCTACTCGACTTCCAGGTCCTTTGGCTCGAACCAGAAGAACCTTCCTATTGTCGAGTTCGACTTCTGCAACAATGACCTCTTTTGCAACCTCCTCTTGTATGATGGGTTTAACACCGCTTTTATTGGACGCATCCAGTATGCGAGCCGTGACGAGCGGTCCAAGACCATCACCTATCGGTTTACCCAGTGAGAAAGCTTTTAATGCTTCAAAGTAAGCTTTTGCGAGCCTCATGATCTCATGCAATTGCATACTAACCTGCAGCACGACATACATGTTCTTCGTCTTCTTGCCAAGAATGTAGAAGTGCCTAACAACCTTGAAAATGAAATATACGGCACTAGCCGCCTCGACTGTTCCTTCAATATTCGAGGCTTCGTCCTTGTCGGCTTTCGGAGCCATTCTCGCAACGGCGTCTTCATACCTTGACTTTCTCACATCCAACACATGGTCTAACCTCTGGATTACCCCAGCAGGGTCAAGGCTGACAGGTTCAATGGTCACAAACTCGAGCATAGAGGCAACGGCTTGGGAAGGATCCTCAGCGGGTTTACCAAGATCCTTTATCGTTTTAATGAGTATTTCCTTTGATTCATCTGACATCCGGTTTAACCTGAGCAGAGCAGCCTCAATCTGTTTGGTCCATCTCCAAACCTGAAGAGAATTGCCATAGAACATGATAAAAACGAACATTACAAGCCAGAGGACGTTAAGTATCCAACCGAACTCCGAATCACTACCGCCAAGCAATTGAAGTGGCAAAGCTACCAAGTCTCAACAATCTCCCGTGACAATTATCCACTGCTCGATTCCTCTTCGCTAAACATCAATAATGAAGCCACATTTTTTATAAACTTGTGTATTTCGGCAAAGTTCGAGTATAATGCTCCAGAGCTCCCCCAAAAACCCTTTGGAGTCCAGATGATCTGTCTGACAATTTCAATTGACCACAAATCCAAGCAAAGCATCCGCGGGTCTAGTGTGGCAGCATTCCGTGGTCGGAACGGGAACGGGTTTTACCCCCCGCCTATGACCGGCGGCGCACCGCCAGCCGTCCAAGCTTCCCGAGGGGTCGCCCACCTCAGTACAACAAGGATCGCGCGAGGGCTTAACTCTCACGTGTTGCCACAGGAGATATATCTATCAGCAAATGTGATTCTTATAAACCTAGCGTTGATGCTCGAGTGCACAAGGTATGTTGAGAAGTCGTGCCACAGGATTCGTCATTCGAGTGAGGGAGAAATATTTAACTATGCGGTCTAAGGGATTCTATATGTCAGGGGCCGTAGCCTAGTAACCGCTGTTACGCGGTTGGGAATCTCGGTATGGCGACGGGCTCCAGAGAAATTATCGATGAGTAGGACCGTAAAGGGATGACGAATTTCTGGAGCGGCCAATACAGAAGAAACCCGTAGAGCGAATATCCAAAAGTGGATGTGGTTCACGCGGAAGTCAGGAGTTCAAATCTCCTCGGCCCCACTCATTCTAAAAGGCTTCTCTTGTGGATCAAGTTAACAGCTTGGAATATAGAATTGCGCGTCACTCAACTTGAAATGAGCTATGGTCTAGCATTTTGAAGAAGATGGGCGGGATGGGACTTGAACCCACGACCACCTGGTTTCCCGCTCGTCGTTCCCTATTCTACAGCCCCGAGCCAGGTATCATACCAATCTAGGTAGCTATCTAGACTACCCGCCCATGCAATCTAATTGATTTATAGTTAGTGTTGGTATTAAATTTAAAGGCATTCCTATCCTTAAGCTAATTAGCTTAGTGTCACCAAAATAGTAGTATAGAGACCTCAGGAAAAAACCGTTATTTCATATTCTCAATCACAACAATTAGGCTGCATTAGTGACTTGAGAAGTTACTTGGAGACAAGGGTGTGGCCCCGGCTATGGAATCTTCACTCAACAAAGGGCGATTGGCTAGGAGGATTGCGGGCGAAATATCTCTTTCAGATGACCCTGGGAGAACTATGCGCAAGTGGAGAGAGATATTTCACGTTAACCAGGCTGACTTATCTCAGTTCCTCAAGATTTCTCCCTCAGTCATTAGCGACTATGAGAGTGGGAGAAGAAAGTCTCCGGGAACCAAGTCAATCAAGCGGTTCGTTGAGGCGTTACTCTACATAGATGAGAAGAATAGCGGCGGGGTCAGAGCAGCGTTTGAGCGCCTGCTAACTGTGGAGGTTCCAACAGACATAATACTGGACATCAAGGAGTTTAACTCGGCTATTAATGCTCGAAGAATCTCTGAGGTGTTGCAGGCGAATGTCGTGGCCCACCAGGATCTAGTTGACAGGGACCTACTTGGATATGTTGTCGTTGATGGCTTAGGAGCCCTTAATGAGCTCTCGGGAGAAGCTTTTGGCAAGCTATTTGCGACAATGGATCAAAGGGCGCTCATTTTCACCCAGATTAGTACCGGTAGATCCCCCTTGGTTGCCGTGAAAGTTGGTGAAAGTAAACCCAGCTTAGTTGTCTTGCACGGGCGCGGAGAGGTGGAGTACCTTGCAGTGGAGCTGGCTGAACGTGAGGAAATCCCTTTGCTGGTTTCAAGATTGGAGTCAGTAAGCGAACTAATAAGAAGGCTTCGCGAGCTCTAATCGCCCTTCAGAGACTACATTTTACATCCATTTACACTATGGAAATTTGTAAATAGTCGAATCGGTATTCCTGTTAAAATGAAAAGGTTTAAAATGCTGTGGTGTTACCTTCGTAAGCAAAACATAACGTGAGTCATTTACAAATTCCTCTTTAGGTTGCTTTATAACAGCGTTTCATTTCTGTTTAGTCAGACCTATCACAACGACGATTCATGTTATGTTTATCTAGGTGGGGACATGCGTTCTTTCTAGAATAGATGCGTATGTAGAAAACCATCTTTGAGTCAGGGGTCTTTCCCATGGTTATGAAGCCAGCGAATCCAGTGGGTATTGTGGGCTGGGGCGGATACGTCCCGCGCTATAGGATTACCGTAGAGGAGATTGCGAGAGTCTGGGGCAAAGATCCAAAGAGGTACAAGGTCGGTCTACTTGTAGAAGAGAAAGCGATCGCAGGCCCAGACGAGGATCCGGCCACGATAGCGATCGAAGCCGCGAGGAACGCTGTTCTCAGGAGCAATATCAATGTTAAGGATATTGGGGCCGTTTTCACTGGATCTGAGTCGAAGCCATATGCCGTGAAACCAACAGGGACGGTTGTAGCCGAAGTGATTGGGGCTACCCCCTCGGTTTTGGCGGCCGATTTCGAATTTGCCTGTAAAGCTGGTACTGAGGCCTTCCAGTGTGGTATGGGATTAGTTGCATCTGGTATGATGAAGTATTCCTTAGCGATTGGAGCGGATGTGTCCCAAGGCGCGCCTGGAGATGACCTAGAGTTCACCGCCGCTGCTGGTGGCGCTGCCTTCATTATAGGTAGATCTGGGGATGACACTATTGCAGATATTGAGGCTTCGTGTTCGTATGTGACTGATACGCCTGATTTCTGGAGGAGGCAGGGGCAGCCGTATCCAAGGCATGGTGAGTCTTTCACGGGTCAGCCTGCCTATTTTAGGCATGTGACTGGGGCAGCCAAAATGCTGCTGGATGAACTTGGCTACAAAGCAAATGAGTTCAACTATGCTGTATTCCATCAGCCGAATGGTAAGTTTCCAGTCAGGGCAGCGAATAGCTTAGGCTTCACTATGGACAAGATTAGGACTGGTCTTCTTGTAACGAAGATCGGCAACACTTATTCTGGGTCTTCCCCGCTCGGTCTGGCTGCTGTCCTTGATATCGCTAAACCTGGCGATAGGATTCTTGTAGTGTCGTATGGCTCAGGAGCTGGAAGCGACGCTTTCTCGATAACTGTAAAGGAAGGCATTGATGAGAAAAGAGGCTTGGCTCCGTTCATAAGGGATTACATCGATAGGAAGTCCAATGTCGACTATTCCACCTACATAAAATGGTATGGAATGATCGTAACGCCGATGCAGTGATCAGAGGTGTGCCTGGCTTGAGAAAAGTTGTCGTAATGGGAGTGGGAATGACAAGACTTGATCAGCATTTTGACAAAGGAATTAAGGATCTGTTTAAGGAAGCTGTCTTGGAAGCATTAGAAGACTCTGGCTGTCCCAAGGTTGATCACGTGTATGTTTCCAATGCGTATGCGGATCTGGTCTGCGATCAGGCAGATTTAGGTCCTCTTCTGGTGGATTACTCTGGGATTGGGTGCACTCCTGTTACCCAGATTGGTGGGGCGTGTGGGGCTGGTGGGTGTGCCCTCTCGGAAGGGTTTAGGGCAGTTGCTTCCGGTCTAAGTGACGCCGTCTTGATAGCCGGAGTGGAGAAGATAAGCGATGTCGTCACGAAGAAAACTACTACTATCCAGTCCTTATGCGAAGACCAGCAGTACGAAGCCAGCTACGGACTAACCATGGCAGGAATTAGTGCCATGGCTGCTCGCAGCTACATGCAAAAGTACTCCGCTACCCGGGAGCAACTAGCCTTGTTTGCTGTTCAGATGCACAGGAACGCGGTGAAGAACCCATACGCTTGTCTCCCATTTGAAGTGACAACAGACAAGGTAATTGAATCATTTCCGATAGCTGACCCGCTAACTTTTCTTGATTCCTCACCTCTATGCGATGGCTCGGCGGCGGTGGTGATGGCTTCAGTCGACGTAGCGCGTAAATTTACTGATACCGTTGTAGAGGTAGCCGGGGTTGCTCAGTCCAGCGACAACATTGGTGTACACGAACGTGATTCCCTGCTAACGATGAAATCAACTGTTGAAGCCGCTGAGGAAGCTTATGAGATGGCGAAGGTGAAGCCAAGTGAAATTGACGTCTGTGAGATTCATGACGCATACACGATTACGGGCTTCATCGGATTGGAAGACTTGTCATTGGTTGAGAGAGGGAAGACTGGAATAGCCGTTGAGGAGGGAATTATCGCTAAGGATGGAAAGATACCCACTAATCCAAGTGGCGGCTTGAAGGCGCGCGGTCACCCGATAGGCGCCACCGGTGTCTACCAGTTCGCGGAGGTGACCCTCCAACTAAGAGGGGAATCAGAAGGCACGCAAGTCGACGGCGCTGAGATAGGGCTGACTCACAATATCAGCGGATTTGGATCGACAGCTGTTGTCGGAATCCTGAGGAGGTTGGAGTAGACTATGAGTTCGCCGAGAATGTGGAGGGAAATGCCTCAACGTTACAGGCTCGAAGGCTTGAAATGCGGGAAATGTGGGACAGTGACTTTTCCTCCGAGATCCACGTGCCCCAAATGTAAGTCTGATGACATGAACCTGTATGCATTACCAAGGTTAGGTAAGGTGTTAACGTATAGTTTGATACATTCGGTACCGGATGGGTTCGAATCTAATGTGCCGTATCCCGTAGCCTTGGTCGAACTTGAAGATGGAACCAAGCTAACAACTCAGCTTACAGATTGTGATAGCTCAGAAATAACCATGGGCATGCCTGTGGAGATGAGCATTAGGAGAATCAGGGAAGATGGCCACTCGGGGCTGATAATCTACGGCTACAAGTTCAGACCGATAGTGAAGAAGAGCGAAAATAAGTAACTAGATACCCTCGTTTCTAACATCGGGTGGGGAGGAACAGACTTGAGGACTTCTAGAATAGCCAACTTCTACAAGTTGAACTTAGTTGAGAGAATTAAGCTCGTTAAAGAGTTCTCTGATCTCAGTGACGAGGAAGTCGAGGTTCTGAGGAGTTCAGGTGGCCTGAAGCTTGAAGACGCAAACAGAATGATCGAAAACGTGGTCGGCGCATTCTCTGTCCCTGTAGGGATAGCGGCAAACTTCCTCATCAATGGCAAAGACTACCTCATACCTATGGCCATAGAGGAACCCTCGGTAGTTGCGGGAGCGTCAAATGCCGCGAGAATAGCAAGAGAAGGAGGAGGATTCCAAGCCAATAGCACTGAGCCAATCATGATATCTCAAGTGCAATTGGTCGGAGTCGAGGATCCGAACAGAGCTAAGGTCGAGATCCTGTCCAAGAAGGATGACCTACTTAGGATTGCCAACGAGCAGGATCCAGTGTTGGTAAGCTTAGGCGGCGGTGCCAAGGACATTGAAGTCCGGGTAATTGACACCGAGCTAGGCAAGATGGTCATTACCCATCTTCTGGTCGATACGAGAGATGTGATGGGCGCAAACGTAGTGAATACGATGGCCGAGGCTACGGCCCCCAGGATAAGGGAGATTGTCGGTGGAGGAACAGTCTACCTTAGGATCGTGTCAAACCTACCCGTCTATAGACTTGCAAGAGCTTGGGCTCTCTTTCCAAGTGAAGCTCTTGGTGGCGAAGATGCTGTGGACGGCATACTTTACGCTCATGCATTTGCTGCCGCTGACCCATTTAGATGTGTGACCCACAACAAGGGCATAATGAATGGAATTGAAGCTGTGGTTCTAGCAACTGGAAACGATACTAGAGCCATCGAGGCGGGGGCCCACGCGTATGCTTCCATCGCCGGTAAGTATGCCCCGCTGACATGTTGGGAGAAGAATCAAAATGGGGATCTAGTAGGGAGTATCGAGATTCCAGTTGCCGTTGGGATTGTGGGTGGCGCTACAAGGCATCCTCAGGCCAAAGTCAATCTGAAAATACTTGGCGTGAAGAATTCCAAGGAGCTGGGAGAAGTGCTATCTGCAGTTGGACTGGCACAGAATCTTGCGGCTTTACGAGCATTGGCGACTGTTGGGATCCAGAAAGGTCACATGCGTCTTCATGCGAGGAATATTGCTGCGATGGCAGGAGCAAAGGGTGAATTGATCGACAAAGTTGCCGAAATCATTGTGAGGGAGAAGAAGATACGCGTTGACAGGGCACATGAGGTGTTAGAGAAGCTACTAGCTAGGAAGTGAAAGTCAACCGCATTCCTTTTCCCTGACTTTCCGTGCCAGCCAAGGGTTACCTATTTTAATGTGTTTTGTGAATCTCTATTTTTGAAGTAGCTGTGAGCGGGTAACCCAAATCTAACATCGATCCTTAATTAGGAGTGATGTTGGTTACTGTAATCTGTGATTTTGGTAGGAGAAGTTGATTGGGAATGGAGAAAGAGGGGCTTATAGCATCGGTTCTCTCGGCTCTTTCCAGTCAAATCAGAGTTGGTGTTCTCCGGCTCTTGAGCCGTAAGGGAACGGCTTCATTCACAGAGATCATGCAGTCTTTAGGATTGAACATTAGGACCGAAGCGGGAAAGTTTGCTTATCACTTGCGTGAGCTCACCAACGCAGAGTTGGTTGTGGGTTCTTCGTATAAGGGTTACAGTCTGACCTCACTTGGCGAAAGGGTAATTGACTTTGTTTACTTGCTTGAAGAAACCGCCTTGAAGCGTTCTAAGGAGATGTATGTCAGGACTTCCAGATACTCGATAGAGACCTTTGATAGAAAGAAGATCGCGAGATCTCTGATCAATGAGGCTGGGGCTCCTGAAGAGATAGCAGAGAACATAGCGAAGGAGGTTGAGGAACGGCTTCTGAAAATGAAGGTTAAGTACCTGACGGCTCCTCTCATCCGAGAATTTGTCAACGCGATTCTAATCGAGAAGGGGATGGAGGACTATCGCCACACACTTACTCGATTGGGGCTGCCTGTGTATGATGTGACCGAACTCATCGAAAAGCAACAGACTGTATCCTACAAGAGCCCAGAATTGATACACTCTAAGTCTGGGGACGCTGTGCTGGAGCAATACATGCTCCTTAAGGCGCTGCCGAGGAGAGTAAGTGACGCTCACCTGTCGGGCTCCATACATATTCCAAATGCGAACTACTGGGTGTTGAGGCCGAACAGTATACAACATGATCTGCGGCTCATATTATCCGGATCTAAGCATCAGACAAGCCTCTTCTCTCCTCACATTTCTGGCGAAGCGAAGGATGCGGAGTCGGCTGTTTCACGAATCATACAACATCTTCGGTTATCTGATTCAAACATATCTGGGAATCAGTCATTGGATCACTTGAATGTCATACTGTCTCCTTACTTTGACAAGTTACACTCTGACGAGACAACGCGCTTAGCTAAGAGGCTAATTACTGGGCTTGGAAGTGCGTCCGATTTTGCCTTTGATCCGTCCCGTTCCACTTCCATCATACTTGAACTTCATACACCTAAGTTCCTAAAGGAAACTCCCGCTGTCGCTTCCTCTGGTCAGGTCAAAGGTTCATACGAAGAATACGAAGACAATGCAAGGGATCTTTTGCTGGCTATGATTGACATTCTGATCAAAGGCGGAGAAAGTAGTTTCCCATATCTGATGCCAAACCTGTTTTTCAGAGTTTGCCCAGATTGTATTTCAGAGAAGGAGACTATGCTGAAGATACACGAACTCTCTGCGCTGTGGGGAACGCCTTTCTTCATTAACGAGAAGCCCGATTGGCAGACTGAGAGTGTAAACTATGATGGAAACCTTGTTCGGCTCGACTCGAAGTGGATGGGAGACTCGGATCTGGGAACACTGAGAACGGGCAACCTTGACTGGGTTTGCGTGAACCTACCAAGGATAGCATATGAATCCAAGGGCGACGACAGCCTACTGTTTGAGAGACTCGATGAGATCTTGGGAATCTGCAAGGATGCTCTCGAAGTCAAAGGAAAAGTTATCGAGGACAGAATGTTCAAAGACAACGTCCTCGCAATGCTATCGTATGCATGTGATGGCGAACCATACTACAGAATCACCAATTCAACTAGAGCCATAGGTTACATGGGCCTGCCTGAATCAGCCAAGTTCCACACAGGCGCCTTGGCAAGCGAATGGAAGGAGATAAACAAGCTCTCCCTAAGAATACTCAAACATATGAGAAGTTACGCCGATGCGCTGACGAAGAACACGCGTCAGAGATGGGTAATTACACAAGCGCCATCCGACTATTATTCTGCGCGCCTAGCCAAACTAGACGTTGAAAGATTTGGCCGAGATGCGGTTGGCCTAGACATCGCCGAGGAGCCATACTACTCCACTGATAACACCCTAAAGGGCTCGTCGATGCCTTCACTTAGAGAGGTGTCAATAGCGGAGGCCGAGTTTCATTCCCTTTTGAATGGTGGACACATCTTCATTATGCCACTTCCTGATACCAAAGTGTCACCTGAAAGCGTCTTTGAAATAACCAGTGACATAATTAAGGGTGTGCAGGTCGGGCTTTATGCTTTCGCTCGTCAGTTTACACATTGCCTGAATTGTCAGACCAGTCGGATTGGCATCTTGCAAAAGTGTACCTCATGTGGCTCCTCAAGCACTCAGCTACTGAGTTTTGGTAGAATGAATGGTCCACAAAGGATGGTAGAAAGCTTGTTGTCAGGAGCAAAGAACAGGCCACTCCACCATTGGGCTATTAAGATCCCTTGAGTGACTTGGCGAAGCAGGAGTTCAACTACTCTATTGCTCCTAGGACCAATGCCAAGATCGCCATTCTGGTAACGACGCCGTAGAAGACTTGTTTGAAGTATCTTGCGTGAGGTGTGGCGTCGACAGCCACATCGATTTCACCGACACGAGGTAGCGGGTGCATTATAATCATGTTACTTTTTGCGTCTCTAAGTAATTCGGTTGTAATCTGGTAAAAGCCTTTGACCTTTTCATACTCCGCAAGGTCTGGGAAACGCTCTTTTTGAATTCTCGTCACGTAGAGCACATCAAGCTTTGGTATTACTTCCTTTATGTCACCTAACTCTTGGAACTTTATCCCAAGCTTTTTCAGGTCACCTGAGACTTCATCCCTTATCCGAAGAGAAGGATGAGAAACGAAAAACAGATTCACATTATACTTTGAAAGCAAGTAGGCCAATGAGTGTATCGTTCTACCATACTTCAGATCTCCGACGAGGGCAACATTAAGCCCATCAATTCTTTCAAGTTCTTTCCAGATAGTATAGAGATCCAAAAAAGCCTGCGTCGGGTGCTCCTCACTTCCTGAGCCAGCATTAATCACAGGGATACTGGCGTAATCAGCTGCTAGGCGTGATGAGCCTTCCAGTGGGTGCCTGATAACGATCACGTCCGCGTAGTTTTCGACAACTCTTACTGTATCTGCTAGTGTTTCACCTTTCGACACCGAAGAAGCGCTTGGTTCAGCGAAGCCTATAGTGCTCCCGCCGAGCCTATGCATGGCTGTTTCGAAACTTAAGCGAGTCCTTGTACTAGGTTCAAAGAAGAGTGTAGCCAATATCTTGCCTCTGAGGAGATCTGAACCTTCTCTAGCTAAAGGCTCGAGGCTTTTGGCAGTTCTCAGTATCTGATCAACTTCTTCTCGTGTAAAATCCACAATAGAAACAATATCCTTGCCTTTCAAGGTCAAGTAGCAGTCTCACCGCCTCTCTGCATATAGGCAACCATATTAATAGACCACGATTTATTATTAATGATTTACAACCATAATAGTATTTAACCTGATCATCTCAAGCTAAGTTCTAGCAGTGAGAAAGAATACAATGATGATTCTATTGCTAATGCGAGGGTGAGTATCGGATGGAGAGCACCTTAAGGGCGAGGAAGATTAAAGATGGAACCGTAATAGACCATTTGAATCCCAATACAGCGTTCCACGTGCTGAGACTTTTGGGGCTACTGGGCGAAACACAGAATGTCTTGACAGTCCTCATAAATGTCGAAAGCCAGAAACTTGGAAGAAAAGACCTAATCAAGATAGAGAATAGGGAACTCCACCCACGTGAAGCTGACCTAATAAGTATAATCTCGCCCAATGCCACGATCAACGTGATAAGGAATTTCAGTGTGGTCGAGAAGAAAAGGGTTGATTTGCCCAAGATTCTTAAGGGTGTGAAGTGCCCGAATCCAACTTGCATAACGAATACGAATGAACCCGCTTCAGCGGAGTTCAATGTGATACGGGACAAGGATATAGCTTTTAGGTGTAAATACTGCAATAGACAATTTGACATAGCCACAATAAAGAAAGTGATGCTCGAAAAATAGTCCACTCAAGTCTCTAATGATGCTTGGGAAGACATGTTGGGTCAAGGTGGTTTGAGAAGTTGAAGATAGTCGCTATCGCGGACTCGGATACGGTTGTTGGATTAAGGTTTGCAGGCGTTAAGGATTCCTATCCGGTTGAAACCTCAGAAGAAGCCAGGGAAGCGCTTCACAAGGTGTTTCAAGATGAATCAGTAGGCCTCATAATTCTTACAGAGAAGCTGGGCGACCAGCTAAGGGGGATAATAGCGGACTACACGTCTCAACATACGTTTCCCGTCGTAGTCGAAATACCTGACAAGCGTGGAACGGAGAAAGGAAGGCGTGACCCCCTTAGAGACATTATAAGGCGAGCAGTAGGAATAGACTTGAAGTTCTAGAACTTGTTTTGGATTTAAACCTCGGGTCAGGTTCTAGAATTGAGCAATGTATTAGAGGTCTGAAATAATGGCTGGTACCGAGGCTCTGAAGAGAGCTGTTGCAAGAGAGGCAGTCAAAAACGTTGAAGACGGTGAGATAATAGGTCTTGGAAGTGGGACTACCATCAGGCACTTTGTCGAAGAGCTCGTCAAGAGAATAAAAAGTGAAGATCTCGAAGTTCTAGCAGTTCCTACTTCCTACGATACGACAATAATTGCATCAGAGAGCGGGATTCGGCTCACCACCCTTGACGAACACCCCCGACTATCAAAGTGCTTTGATGGAGCAGACAAGGTAGACAGAAACTTCAACATGATTAAGGGAGGCGGCGGCTGCCACACCCGTGAGAAAATAATCGCCTCGGCATCAAACACTGTTTGTATACTTGTGGACCACACAAAGCTTGTGGACAGACTGACTGGTAGACATCCTATCCCCGTTGAGATCATACCTTTCTCATACAGGTTTATAGCCGAGAGGCTCAGCAAAACAGGGGGAACACTTAAACTGAGAGATGGCGGCTCATCAAAAATGGGTCCAGTAATTGGAGACAATGGTGGCTTCATAGGTGACGTGACCTTTCAAGAGCACGACGCTCTCAATTATCTCGACAGTCTACTAAACTCTACACCCGGAATAATAGAGCACGGGCTTTTCCTAGGGATGGCTGATCTAGTATACGTTTCTTATGAGAATAAAGTCGAAGTCTTGAGAAAGAAAATGAAAAAGTAGTAGACAGTCCCTCCTAACTAAGCTCTCAGCGGACATAGAAAGAGAAGAGTGACTAGAATCGGCCTGCAGCGACTAAGACCCAGCATGTCCGATCAGTCGCTTGAGCCTATTCAATTCATCCATCATTTCCCGTCTTAGGTCAGCTATCGTCGTGGGACCTGCCAGAGTAGCTCTAGCGGCTGCAGAAACAGGCTGTTGAGGAACGGCTTCTGGAGGCGCTTGTCTAGCAGGCGGAGTCAAAGGAGGAAATGGCTTCTCAGCGACCTCCTCCATGCGGGCAGATGGGACTTCGGGGAGCTTCGTTGGGGGCTTTGTTGATGGCGTAGGTACCCCTCGTGAAGGCTCAACAGCTGGCTTCGCTACGCCTGCCTCCAGCGGTTGGACTGAGATCGCTTTCTTTGAAAGAGTCTTTAGCTTTTCCAGATAAGTCTGCCTGACTTTGTCAATCTCGCCTTCTAGTTTTGGTATTGCCACCTTAGCTCTCTTTACAAGCTCCGCATCAATTTTTCTAAGCCTCTCATCATAGGTTGTCTTGTACTTATCGAACGTGTCCTTCGCTATGGCCCCTTCCTTCATCGCGGATTCAAGAGACTTCAGAGCACTTTCAGTAGCAGTTCTCTCGACCTTCAGCCTGACTGTGTCCTCATCTACTTTCTCCACCGGGGGCGCTATGACTTTCCCAACTCTAGCTGGGGTCGGAGCTGCCGGAGGAGCTGGACGAGCCGCGGGCTTTCGTCCACGTTTTGCGGCAGCTGCTCCTATACCGATGGCAGCTACAGCAACTATGATCAAGATGAGTATCATGTCGTCAATGCCTTCTATGATGGAGAGAGGGATCAACATCTGCACCTCTAAATACTGCTTCAAATCAATGTTAGGGTGTAATCCTACCTCTTTCTGACTAACATATCAGTCTATTTGACCCTAAAAAAGGTTGCGATCATATTGCGATCTTTTCGAATGATTCAAGTTCGAACACTCCTACAGGTTGGTGAGATGAAAAAGGAAGCCCCAGGTGGGATTCGGACCCACGACCACCGCCTGATTGTACCCACAATGAGTTTACCAAGGCGGTGCTCTACCAGGCTTTGCTGGCGAACTGGTTTGTAGGCCGGTTCACCATGAGCTACTGGGGCACGCTCGTTAGGTTTTCAAGTCCGTACTTGTCCTCTGAAGAATAGGGTTGAAAAATAAAAGGTTTTCTCACTTGGCTCTCAGAGTTTCTTATTGAATAACAGATGAGTCTGCGTGGTGGGAGTGCGGGGGGTGGGAGTTTCGTTCGAGGAAGACTTTGCCCCGGATTTCGAACCCACGAACTCCTTTTCGGAGTGCACATGACCGTTCCTTGCCTAGATATGGTCTGAGCCCCTCATTCGAGAGTGGATCTTAAGTCCACCGCCTTAAGACAAGACCCTAGCTTTGTCCGAACTTGGCGACCCCCGCAGTCTCATCTTGAAGTTGCTGTCACTGAATTCGATCTTTTTAAAGTTACGTTAAAAGAGCAATGGGCAGAGTCGCCAGCTAGATTTTAAAGGAAAATGATTTATGTTCTACCGAGTAAATCCTATTGAAGAAATGTGGAACGTGATGAGGAAATCACGTTGCGCCGAGGTAGCTCAGCTTGGTTAGAGCGCCGGATCAATTTAAGGAACAAGGCGAAACTCATAATCAGCTCTAATCTGGGGTCAGATGAGCCATCCGGAGATCGCGTGTTCGAATCGCGCCCTCGGCACCAATATTTTCCTTAGGTAAGGCACTAGTCGTGGTAACTGCTGGAAAGCGTAAACCTTATCGCTCTAAGTCCACTTAGTTCCCTTAGAACATCTTTCACGAGGGATTGCCGTAGTGGATATAGTAGGAGAGGGTAGAGATGGTGTTTTCTCTATCGCCCGCGGACGGGGAGTTTCTGGTTAAGCTGGCTAGGAAAACAATGCAGACCTTCGTGACGAGTAGGAATAGAGTCCCTGTTCCGCCTGAAACCCCCTCCAAGCTTATGACAAAATGTGGTGTGTTTGTTACACTAGAGAAGATGGCTAGTTATTCTCAAGAACGAGAACTACGCGGTTGCATCGGGCGCCCTTTACCAGATATCCCACTCGTTGAGGCAACGATCGAATCAGCCATAGATTCCTGTAGCGAGGATCCTCGATTTCTACCAGTCAGACCCTCGGAACTACAAGAGATAATTGTTGAAGTCTCAGTGCTTACTCCTCCTGAACTCATAACGGTCGATGACCCAAAAAATTATCCTAAGAAGATAAAGGTTGGCGTACATGGGTTACTGGTGGAGCGAGGATGGAACAAAGGTCTACTGCTCCCTCAAGTTCCAGTCGAGTGGGGATGGAACGAGGAGGAATTCATTGCGCAGTGTTGTATCAAGGCAGGTTTGCCAACAAGCGAATGGTTGAAGAAGACAACTAAGATTTACAAGTTTGAGGGCCTCGTGTTTCAAGAACTTGAGCCGAATGGTCAAGTAGTGCAAAGAGATCTCACGAGTGAAAAGGAAAAGTGAAACTCAAGGACTATTCCCGAATACCAAATGCTACCCTGTCACTATGTCGAATGATTCTGATTGAGAGGCTTGATCATGTCGAGTGAACTTGAAGTTAGACTACTCAAGGAGAAACTTCTCGAGTATCTTCGTGAAGACGTAGGTTTTGGCGACATAACCAGCAACTCGATAATTCCCACGAGTCTTCACGCTGAAGCAGCAATTATCATCAACTCTGACGGCGTCGTTGCTGGAGTAAGGGAATCATCATACATATTCCAAATAGCTGGCATTGAAGTGGTGGATCAGGTTGATGACGGGGTGCAGGCTCGCAATGGTCAAGAGATATTGAGGGTCAGGGGGGCGGCGAGATCAATTCTGACCGTCGAGAGGACTGCTCTAAACATACTGATGCGAATGAGTGGGATTGCAAGTCTAACCCATAGCTTAGTTGAGGAGGCTCGTTCAGTAAATCCCAAGATTAGAATCGCTTGCACCAGAAAGACTACTCCAGGATTTCGGCTCTTCGAGAAACGAGCCGTCGAGCTTGGCGGAGGCGACACGCATCGACTCAGATTAGACGACGCAATACTGATAAAGTCTAATCACATAGCGACAGTCGGAGGAGTGGAAGAGGCGATCAAGAGAGCTAAGCTCAATGCGAGTTTCACAAAGAAAATTGAAGTGGAAGTCACCTCCTTGGATCAAGCTGTCAAAGCAGCGAAGCTTGAACCTGACATTCTGATGCTCGACAACATGTCTCCCCATGAAGTAGCAGAAGTCACGAAAAGACTCCGTGAAATGGGGCTAAGAGATAAGCTACTAGTAGAGGTTTCGGGTGGTGTGGCACCGGACACGTTGAAGACATATGCAAAGACGGAAGTCGACATTATTTCTATGGGGATGTTGACACATTCCGCTAAGGCCCTTAACATTAATCTCAAGATAACTAAAACGTGGAGTTCCACACGATAAGGGACGCCAATGAACAGGCTATGTGAAGAGCTAGCTTCTCCGAACCTCAGCAACCCTCTTTCTGATTACCTCTCGGTACTTCCTCATTTCAGATTCTGTAATGCAAGTTCTGACTTTGCGGGCATGATCTACGGATCTCTGTCGCGCTGAAACTCCGATCTTAATAGCTAGTGCTTCTCCACCAATTTTCTCAGCTAGAGCCCTCATATAATCCTGATCAAAACCAACCAGCGGATAAAAAATGGGAAAATCAACAAGGATACCGTGGATTCCAGCCTCTTGCATTTGGTCATTGTCAGACGGCTCTACACGCTCCGATGTGACGATTCCCTCAGCTCCTTCTGAAAGAGCGATTTCATTCAAGGCTAGATATTCAAGCGACTCCCTGAAACGAAGGATACTACTCTCCTCGATCATCTTGTCTAAGTCCATGTTGATGACTGGCAAATTGCTTGGAGCGTATGACAACAGCATATGTCTAGCAAGGTCCATCAGGTCGTTAGCCCCCTCGTTTGAGTTGAATACTACGAGAATGGGAGCACAGCCTCTCTTCATCATTAGCCAGGTTGCTATGATACTGTCATAGTCGTTCATACGCGAGACGACTTTTCCTTGGCTCCCAAATGGAATTCCTCCAACACCCCTGATCATGGCGTCATAAACGAAGCATCTATCCTGTCTGATCTCAATGAAGAACTCTTGGTTAGGTGAGTCAAGGTCAACGCCAACTTCAATCTTCTTCTCCTTTAGGGTCTGAATCACCGACGAACCAATACTCCTAGCAACTTGGTTCGAGGTAAACTCATGCTTCCCGACTCTGCGAACGCGAATAGCAAAGCTATCTCCGCGCTTCAACTTCTCCCTGGCCAAGTCACAGACGACTTTACCAATATTATTGATTTCAGCTTCGCATTCAACAGCAGGGCTTGTCGATATCACGCCAAAGACCTTCGAAAGAGCGTCAGCTACTCTATCACTTTCACTAGTGTAGATTATCAGTCTCTCCCACGTGTCCTCGATTCTACTGAACGATAACCCATCCATGTTGAGTCTGGTCGATATGTTCTGCCTCAGCATCCTTCTTAATACTGCGCGTGTTTTCCTACTTTTCAGGGCGATCTCACTGAACCTTACCAAAACAATCGGAAAATTCATCCATCTACTCCCCACGAACTGAGAGAGAGAACACGTTTTCAAGAACGATTATCTTGGGAAGCCATAATGCTCTCCTGAAGCTTTCTTAACAAGGATAACCTCGTTGATATCACTTAAATATGTTCTCGGGTACTAAGGGTTAGAGCGACCAGGGAAAAAAGAGGAGGACAAGACAGTACGCATGAATTTGAACTCAGATACGTCGTGCAAGACTACGCGCCAGTTCTCAGTGCACTCAAGAAACTGGATGCGGAAATCAAGGGAAAGCTATCTCAAAAAGACTACTACTTCACTCCTCCATTCCTCGGCGTCGACGAAAAGGGTTCCGTCGTAAGAGTAAGAGAGGACGTGCACGAAGGAGGGAAGAGCGTCATAATCCTTTCGTACAAGACCCCAAACAGACCCGTGGGTGGCGTCGAGGCAAGAGAGGAAATCGAAGTGGAAGTCTTAGGCGAGGTTCAAACGCTCATAGAACTACTCAAAAGGATCAAAGTCAAACCAATAGTATCAGTTACAAAAGAAAGGACAGAGTACACAATTACCTACAAGGGCGCTAGTTTCACTGTGACTCTGGATGAGGTTGAAACACTTGGCTCATTTGTAGAGATCGAACTTCTTTCTGGACGAAAAGACGACGTCAAACGGCTCATCGCAATAGGCGAAGAACTTGCAACGAAGCTTAACATAGACACCTCTAGAAAGATAGGCCTAGGCTACCATGAACTCATGTTAATGGGGAAGACGACAGGACCTGACTCAAAACACCCCAAATAAAAGTGGCTCAGGTGGTGCTTACATAGCTCAATGAACACAACAAATACCGCCCTAAACGTCATTTTTCTCGGCACAGCAGGATCCGGCAAAACAACAATGGTTCACAGGTTCGGTCATTGGCTCGAATTGACCTGTCATTACAAAGTGAGGTACGTTAACCTCGATCCCGCCTGCCTCGAAATACCCTTCAGCCCTGACTTCGATATTCGCTCAATGTTCACGACAAAGGAGATCATGGAACGGGAGCGCCTCGGGCCAAATGCCGCGATAATAAGATGCTCCGACCTGATGTCAGAAAGAGCAGGGAAGATTGCTCGATCGATAGGAGTCCTAGAAGGCGACGTACGGCTAATAGATTCCCCAGGTCAAACAGAGATCTTTGTGTTTCGCGAGTCTGGCCCTCGAATCGCGAGAGCGCTAACCAGCAACGGATACACGGTCTCTGTCATGCTTTTCGACAAAACACTCGCCTCCACGCCGATAGATGTAGCTACAGCCCAATTGATGACGTTAGTAGTGCAACTAAGGATCGGTGTCCCAATGATAACGGCGATGAGCAAAGCGGACTTGCTTCCTAATTCAGACATCGACAAACTGCTTTCAGACCAATCCCTGTTGATCAAGGCCATAGAGAAACAAAGCAAGGAGGGAGTCTACAGGGATCTCTCTCTGGAAATTTCATCCCTCATCAGGGGCTTCAAGCTACCCATGAGAATAGTAAACACATCAGCCATGACAGGAACAGGGTTCAGTGAACTCCTTGACATTATTAATGAAACATTATGTGCCTGCGGAGATCTGACATAAGAAGGCATCTCTCAGGTTTTCAGGGAGATGAGCCCTCTCACACTGTCCATTGAGAGCAAAGAATAAAAAGGGTCGGAAGAATGAATGATACACCTTCACGCAACTCTTATATTCCCTTTCTTGCATCTCAAAAATGGTCTCTTGAAATGAGATATATCTCAAGGGCAGGCGATAAACAGTGAGTCAAACATTAAAGGGAACAAAAGGCACCTTCTACGAATACGCTCGAAGCAGGAGAGTGCAACAAAACAACTTTATCCTGATCAAATTCCTTTCCATAAAGGATTTCAGTCAAGCAGCAAGGCTAATCGGGCGCACTGTTGCTTGGGAGTCCCCATCAGGACACAAGTTGCGTGGGAAGATAGTCTCAACTCACGGAAAGAACGGTGCAGTGAAAGCAAAGTTCGAGCACGGGTTGCCAGCAAATGCCATTGGGACAGAAGTCATCATAGAGTGACACGTAAGCAGTCCCTTATAACCCGATTGTCCTCCTGCATCTAGGGTTTTTGCCTTATTGTCAGAAAGTCCGAAGAGCAAATACTAATAGGTTGTGGACTTTAGATTCATATTGGACCTCGAATAGGCTCAGTGAGGATGTCCGACAAGTTTGACGCCTCTCCGAGAGGAGGGGTTACATGAAAACTTATAGTTAGACCGAGAGCCTCGAGAGAGTCCAACATTCAAAGTCTGCTTCGAGTGGTTCAGACGTGGCTCCCGCCAAAAATAGGGTGTAAAGTGAGGTCACTAAAACATCCTCTTTTTCTCATCTATCCTTTACTTCTTAAGTCTCTCCACTATTTCTTTTTCCATCCACTTCTTGATGGTAGTTCCCGTTACCAGTGTTTTCAGCTCTTCATCTAGCTTGGTTGGCTGCATCACAAGAAGCCAGCCTTCACCGTACGGGTCAGTGTTAACTAGGGATGGTGTTCCTTTTATTTTACTGTTGACTTGCACGACAATGCCAGATACAGGTGCCTTGAGGTCACCCACCCACTTGCCTGATTCCAGTTTCCCAATACTTTCCCCTTGATTTACGGCCTTGCCTTCTGGTCTAAGTCTTATGAACAGGATCTTGCCAGCTATAGCTTGGCCGAAATCGTCTAGACCCACTTTCACATTTTTGCCTTCAACCCTAGCGTATGTGTGATCCTTGTGATAGTGGAGGTTAGCTGGAAGTTTCACATTCATTTTCTCATCGTTTTTCTGGAAAGAAAAATTGAATACTTCACTCATTATTCTGTAGCACTCTCCTTCCTTGTACGGAGCTTGCTTGTGTTTCATTAACTTTATTGGTTAGTCGTTTAATCTTGTCGGTTCTCTATAGTTTTTTCTATAATATAAATGGATACACTTTCTCGACGAAATTGATCCTAGAAAAACTAACCCTAAAAGATTATATACCTCATGATAGTGTCTCCCTTATGATATGAAAAAACTTAAATGGGTCTGGAAAACGTAGTGAAGGACGACATGGAATTGACTTGATCGGGAGGCTTCAATTTGTCCGCTGACATCTTCATGTACCTAACAGACTTGTTCCTGTTGTTCGTGTTCCCAGGAATTCTGTTCTGCATATCATATTCTCTGTTCCTTGAATGGGTCTACAGGAAATTCTTTGCAGACCTTCAGAATAGGATTGGCCCGAGGTACACGGGTCCTCGTGGTCTCTTACAGCCTCTGGCTGATTTCGTTAAGTTGATGGCAAAGGAAGACATAGTTCCAAAGGGTGCCGATCGTCTGGGTTTCACAGCCACGCCAATAGCAATACTGACACTTGGTCTAACAGCGTTGCTGCTGGTTCCGATGATTGGTCTCTCGGGCTTGATAAGTTTTCAAGGAGACCTGATATTCGCCATATTTCTCATGACGATGATGGCTATCTCAATAGTCTTGGCAGGATGGTTTTCTGCGAACAGATTTAGCGAGATAGGATCAGCAAGGGCAGGAATGCAACTAGTTGGATATGAGATCCCCCTAACACTAGCACTGATCGCGCCGGCAATTATAGCTTCGCGACTCGATATAGGGGGCATCGTATCATACCAAGCTTCACATGGCTACCTGATTCTATGGGCTCCATTGGGTTTCGCAGTATACATCGTATGTCTGCTCGCAGAGCTAGAGAAGCTTCCTTTCGATATACCTGAGGCGCACACAGAAATCGTAGCCGGATGGCAGACGGAATTCTCAGGCAAGAAGTACGCTTTCTTCCACCTCTCAAATGACCTCGAAATGCTTTTCGGTGCTGGAATAGCTACTGCTCTATTCCTCGGAGGACCAACGCCACCGGTAGACATACTTAGTTTTGGATCTGGACTCGAGTGGCTCACCTACTCAGTCTGGTTCGTATTGAAGACTCTCATAGTGGTACTGATACTCACGGCTATCAGCGCTCTGGTTGGAAGATGGCGAATAGATCAGATGATCCGTGGGGCTTGGAGATACCTAATCCCACTGTCAATAATCCAATTGCTAGCCATAGAAGCGCTGATGGTATTTGGAATCATACCGCTGTAGCAAACCTGGTTGTAAGGAGGGAAAAGAGGACTGCCACGTGTAGTGCCTGGAAGAATCCTCAGAGAAGCTATTAAGAAGAAGCATCGTGCCACAGTTATGTATCCTTTCGAAAAACCTGAAATTATGGAAGACTTGCGAGGCAAGATAGAGCACTTTATAGAAAAGTGCACTGGTTGCGGTCTCTGTGCAAGGGATTGCCCAGCCAAAGCAATTACAATGATCGACGACACGAGAACCAAGACAAAGAAGAAACCAGAGTTCCACTATGATAGATGTCTCTTCTGTTCTCAATGCGAGGAAAGTTGCCCGACTAAAGCCATAAAACTAACAACAGAGTTCGAATTAGCCGGCACGGATCGTTCAAAGATGGTCATATCGACATAGAACCTCCAGACTCTCTCATCGAACATTCTTCTCTTTAAACTGACAATAACTTCATGGCAACAAGTTGTAAGTTTCGGACAATATCTATTTTCTTGACAAGTATCCCTATTATTTCCTTACTTAGTCCTAGCAAGAGGATAGAGCATGTTGTCTTCCGACGTTCCGAAATGGCTCACGATGTTCATTCACTGTCCATCAGAAAGACAATCCATGTGAGGTTCCCAAGTTGAAGGTGATTGTTTGTATCAAGCAAGTGCCTGAAATCGCTCAAGTGAAGCTTGATCCAGTTACCCATACACTGGTTCGTGAGGGTGTACCTTCGATAGTTAACCCCTTCGATGAGATCGCCCTGGAGGAAGCCCTTAGGATAAAAGAGAAGGTTGGTGGGGAGGTAACTGTAATAACGATGGGGCCCCCTCAAGCAAGGGATGCTCTGCTGAGATGCCTTGCAATGGGTGCGGACAAAGGAATACTGCTAACCGATCGCAACTTTGCTGGGGCTGATACTTGGACAACCTCCCTTACACTTGCCAAGGCCATCGAGAAACTGGAATACGATCTCATCCTTTGCGGTAAACAGGCCATCGATGGCGATACGGCACAAGTTGGTCCTGAGATTGCAGAGCAGCTTGGGATCCCGATAATACCATACGTGAAGAAGGTTTTAATTGACCCCGCTCAGAAAAAACTTACCGCGCACTCAGAAACCGATGAAGGATACGATGTCATCGAATCCAAATTACCAGTTCTGATGACTGCAATAAAAGGGCTGAATGAGCCCCGATTGCCCTCTGTTATGGGGATAATGTCCGCAAAGAAAAAAGAGATAAAAGCCTGGGGAATGGCTGATCTCGGCGGGGACCCCGAGGCCTACGGCTTGAAAGGCTCGCCGACACAGGTGGTTCAGGTGGCAACACCAGAACCGAGAGACAAAGGCACAATCATTACCGACCAGGATCCGAAGGTTGCAGTGAGGAAAGCAATTCAGATACTTACCGAAGCCCATATACTGTGATTAGGAGGGAAGAGACACAAATTGCCTGAACTAATCAAAGTCGACAAGGAGAAGTGCACTGGATGCAGTATGTGTGTCCAAGTCTGTCCCTTCAACGCTGCCAAGCTTGTTAACAAAAAGGCTGAGATCGGAGACAATTGCACACTCTGCGGCGCCTGCGAGAAAGTCTGCCCGGTTCAAGCGGTAACTATTGAACATAGGAAGGCGACTTCTCCAGAGGAACTAGCAAAGCACAAGGGCATATGGGTTATCGTCGAACACAGTGATGGAGAGCTTAGACGAGTTGTCCTAGAACTTCTAACTGAAGGCAGAAAGCTTGCTGACAAGCTCAACGAGGAACTTGCAGCTGTGCTGGTTGGCAACAAAGTATCTGGCCTAGCCAAGACCCTTGCAGAGTATGGAGCCGACAAGGTTTACCTAGTTGAGCATGACCTTCTTGGCAGATACACATCGGATGGTTATGTCCACGCACTCGTTGGGACAATCTCGAAGTATCACCCTTCAATAGTCCTCATAGGAGCCACGCCAAGAGGGAGGGAGCTCGCACCACGAGTCGCGGCAAGGCTCCAAGTAGGTCTCACAGCTGACTGCACTGGTCTCGACATAGACGAAAAAGGACAACTGTTGCAGATAAGACCGGCCTTCGGTGGCAACATTATGGCTACAATTCTCTCACCATTTACAAGGCCACAGATGGCGACTGTGAGACCCAACGTCATGAAGGTTGGGGAAAGAGATCAGTCCAGAACACTTAACATTGAAAGAGTGGGGGTAAACCTCAGTCCAAGAACCGTTAGAACCAAAATCCTCCAATCTGTCAAAGAGGTAAGTGGAGCGGTAAAGATAGAGGAAGCCAACGTAGTGGTATCTGCCGGCAGAGGCATTGGGTCACGCGATAACCTGAAACTAACAGAAGAGCTGGCAACGGTTCTCAACGGAGCTGTAGGCGGATCACGAGCCATAGTCGATGTAGGCTATCTGCCGCACCACCAGCAGGTAGGTCAATCAGGCAAGACAGTCTCACCCCGTCTCTACATAGCGATGGGCATCTCTGGGGCAATACAACACCTCATAGGGATGCAAAGTTCTGACTTCATTATTGCAATCAACAACGATCCTGAAGCGCCAATCTTCAAAGTAGCTGACATCGGAATCGTAGGAGACCTCTTCAAGATTGTACCGGCGCTCGCAGAGGAACTAAGAGCGTTCAAGAAGAAACAAGCCTGACTAACTAGCTTCAACCGTCTTTATATTCCGGTGGTTTTCTTTCATTGGCATTTGTATCACTG
>JAUQYT010000093.1 GCA_030587605.1 Candidatus Njordarchaeum guaymasense | reverse complement strand
TAGCTTTCTCATACGGGAAGCCACTCGGCACTTGACGCACCCTGAACGAGGTCCCTTTGAAGTTGAACGAGTGGCCGGCATTTGTGCCCACACCCGCCCTAGCAACAATGGCAGGTCGTTCATTGATCGAAAGATACGCGACAATCTTGCCCTTTCCTTCGTCGCCAAAGAATCCTCCTACCACAACCTTACATGGCACAGCGGTCTCACCTCACTACTAAGTACGCCAACATCTCACGTGGAAGCGACCAAGTAAGTTTGAGTTACTTCAGTACTTTAAGTTTTGCCTAGCACCGCGAACAGCAACTCTGAGTTACATTAAAATATCGGGATCTGCTCCTCTTGGGTATTAGATGCCGGGCTATGAACTGGAGTTAAGTTCGGACAACAAGGTCCAAGGTGACGAAAAGGCATTAGGTTGAGCCCGGCATCGCTTCTAGGCCACCGTTGATTTGAACATGTATTCGTTCACGAGAAGAGATAAGCTTAAGTTTAGCATGGCGCTTCTCATGTCTCAAGTGATGATACGACGGTCTCCGTGAGCGCCGCGCGGCGTGATGATGAAGCGTACAGCGACTGATTGTTCGCATCTCTTATCTC
Source organism: Candidatus Njordarchaeum guaymasense (assembly GCA_030587605.1). Taxonomy (GTDB): domain Archaea; phylum Asgardarchaeota; class Njordarchaeia; order Njordarchaeales; family Njordarchaeaceae; genus Njordarchaeum; species Njordarchaeum guaymasense. The sequence continues at coordinate 7,472 of JAUQYT010000093.1, read as the reverse complement.
CCTGTCTCGCGGGCAGTCTTGTCGATGCAAGATGTTTAAGAGGCAGTGGAGAGACATCTTTTTATAGATCATTACATAGGGAAGTATTGTTTTAGTTTGAGGGAACTAGTAGCGTTTTGTTTTTATTTCATCACAGGTCTTTCTTAGAGGTAGCTATTGATGAAAGGTAATACGAAGTATATTTTCGTGACTGGGGGAGTAATGTCAGGGCTAGGCAAGGGAGTCAGTGCCGCTTCGATAGGCAAGATAATGCAGTTCAGAGGGTTCGGAGTCGATGCCATTAAGGTCGACCCTTATTTCAATGTTGACCCTGGAACCTTGAATCCAATTGAACATGGTGAGGTCTTCATTACCGATAAGGTATGGGAGTTCAAGCCAGTCGAGGGCATGAAGCTTAGAATATCGGAAATAGATCAGGATTTTGGTACCTACGAGAGGTTCCTCGGCAAGAGCATCGACCCCTCTCACAACATAACTTCAGGTCAGATCTATCTCACCGTGATCTTGAAAGAAAGGAAAGGCGATTTCCTAGGGAAGACAGTCCAGATAATTCCACACGTTACAGATGAGATAAAGAACAGGATCAGAAAAATCGTCGAAGTTGATGAACCTGACATACTTGTAACTGAAGTCGGCGGAACAGTCGGTGACATAGAGTCTAGCCCTTACTTAGAAGCTATTAGACAAATCCGGCTAGAAGAGGAAAGGAATAGTGTCTGCCTGGTACATGTGACTTGGGTGCCTTACCTTGATTCTGTGAGCCAACTAAAATCAAAGCCCACACAACACAGCGTAAGACTTCTCCAACAGGCTGGTTTACAGCCTGATGTGATACTTGGGAGAGCAGTGGTTCCACTTTCAAGTGACGTCAAGAAGAAGATCAGCTTGTTCTGTAACGTCCCTCCAGAGGCAGTTGTATCAAACCCAAATCTGGACGTAGTGTACGAACTTCCTTTGCTGTTTGAGAAGGAAGGGTTGGGTGAGTACCTCTGCAAGACACTTGGACTTCTAAACAGGCGAGTCGATAGCAACCACTGGGAAAGTGTCGTCAACCTTTACAAGAATATATCCAGAGAAATATCTATCGCGATGACTGGAAAATACACGGCGCTCCCAGATAGCTACGTGAGCATAAACGAAGCCCTAAAACACGCAGCCGGGCATTCGAATGCATCCGTGAAGATCAACTGGATAGACACAGAACTCATTGAAAGAGAACCACATAGAAGGAAAGAGCTTCTAAATTATGATGGGATCCTTGCAACTCCAGGGTTTGGTGAGAGAGGAGTCGAAGGAATGATAATTACAGCCCAAACCTCGCTTGAACTTGGAATACCCTACTTGGGAATCTGCTATGGAGCCCAGATACTATTCGTCTCATTCTGCAGATCAGTTCTAGGTTTGGAGAAAGCTAATTCAACTGAGGTTGACCCTTGCACACCGTACCCTGCGGTCGATCTCCTCCCAGAGCAAAAGTCCATGGGTGACAAGGGTGGTACAATGCGTCTCGGTGGTCACGTCATCAGAATAGTTAAAGGAACAAAGCTTTTCGAGGCTTACCGCAAAGAGTCAGTCACAGAGAGGTTTAGGCATCGGTATCACTTGACTAATGAATATGGGGAAAAAGCTGAGAAAAAAGGCTTGGTGGTCTCAGGTTATGATGAGACGGGCAAGATAATCAATGCCATCGAGACCAGGGGCGACCCATGGATTCTAGGCGTGCAGTTCCACCCAGAATTTACTAGTAGACCTGATCGCCCTAATCCACTCTACCTTGCCTTTATTAGGGCAGCTTTGAAATGGAAAGATGAAGGAAAGAAGATTCGCCCTTTCAAGCCGACTGAAGTGAGCCCCAAGAAATGAGTGGACAGAAAGTCAACCGTAACAACTTTAAGCTCGATGAAGCTGTGAACAGCATCGCCACAGAAGTCAAGAAGCTTGAAGAGGATAGAGCGAAACTAGGTGAGAATCTTAAGAAAGTAAAGCGTAGCCCAGAACTTTCCGTTCTCTCCTCGCAGATCACTAACGATATTCTGGAAGACAAGTTTTCATTTGAAGTTAATCCGACGAACCTAGTTGGACTACGGGTAGCGGGCATCGATGGAGGTATCGTAGCCCGTTCATATCAAGACATTGATCTAATGTTGACCAGAGCCGTCGCGGCAATTTTCACATATTGCCCAAGCGGTAAACTTGAGGTAAGCTACTACCCTGAGGAGACCCCGCTACCTAACATGATCTCAAACCTGCAACCTTCTCCAGTTTCTGATTTCGAGCTTGGAACATCAATCGAGAGGATAACTTGCGAGTTACAGCTTGCGATAGAATTGCAGAACTATGCCAAGGTTGACTTGATCGTTCTTGACGGCTCAATAGTTCCTCAACTGAGTGACAAGCCGCCATTCTATTCAACATTAACCAGCAAATATGAACGGGTAGTAGCGCTTTACGAAGAACTCTATAAATCATGTATAGATTCTGGGACACTCCTCACTGGGGTGGTTAAAGACAGTCGAAGCATAAGGTATATGCAGATTATTGGAAAGCTAATCCCTCATCTCATCGAGAAAGTTCCAGTCCTTAAAAGCTTACTTGAGTTCGATTATAGAAAGGTAGTTCAGCAGACGAGAGATGCTGATTTTCTGCAACGAGTTCTAGACCCCGGAGAGAGGACATTCATCTTCCGCTATGCAGAACTTCCGCTTGACTACTTCATATTCAATGACTTTAGGAACAACACGTGGGCAGACCTGGTGAACGTCTTCTATCTCAGATCGGTAGAATATGATAGACCTATTAGGGTGGAATACTTGGCAACAGAATCTAATAAACCGCTGACAGCAAAGAAAATAGCTTCCGTGATTCTTCCTCTCTCACATCATCACGCGGAGTACGGTATCCCTTCAGTCTTGATAGAAGCAGATGCAAGAGCACACTTGCTTGACGGCGACATAGATGTCATATACGAGCAACTGGTTCAAAAGACCGGAAACGCACTGACATTCATGAAGCTAAGGAGAGAGAGGCGACCATTTAAATAATCTCGCTGTTGACTAACAGGATGTGGGATGTGGGCAGTCTTTTTCTGGTTGCTGTTGTTCGATCAATCAAATACCTCTGCATGTATTTCATGACTTGGTGGGAAAAAAGATGGAGGAAAAGGAGGTCGGTACGGTTATCTGTACTGTCAATGGGCCCAACTCAAATGAGTTTAGTTTCGTGGTCACAAACTTGGCACAAGGTATACCGGTAAGGAAAGGACAATTTGTCAAACTTGAAGGTGAAGAAGGAAAAATAGTAGGTTCCGTTACAGAGATCTTCAAAACTAACAGGTACTTCGAGAGAGCTGAAGCTGTCAGGGAATTTGAAAGAAGTGCCCCAATCAAGTCAATTTTCCCGGTTGACAGGTGGGAGTACGTAATTGCAGCTGCAAAGCTGATCGGGGTGTGTAATGGTAGCAATAAGGAGCTTGTTAAGGCAGATTACCCTCCTAGCCCAGGAGAGAAGGTTTACCTCGCCGACGACAACATACTCAGCAACATTATAGGCTTCGAAGGCGAAACGGGTCTAGACATTGGAAGACTTTACCAACATAACACCCAGGTAAGCCTAAACCTTACTCGTTTTCTCCAGAAGCATGTTGCTATCCTAGCGATGTCTGGTGCAGGCAAGTCGTACCTTGCCTCAGTAATAATGGAAGAGCTACTCTCAAGGTCAAAAGAACAGGGACGACTAGCTATGATGGTCATAGATGTTCATGGTGAATACGCTGCTTTTGCTGAGAAACCGAGCCAAGCTGGCCTAGAAGATTTCTCAGATAGAGTAACCGTGCTTAAAGGAAGCTACTTCGAGATTGCCGCGAGGCAACTCACATCAACTTTAATCATGGATCTTGCTCCGCAGATGACGTTGATTCAGGCTAGAGAACTAAGAAGGATAATTGACGACATGAAGAAGAAGATGGCACAATCAAAACAGGCTTTTGATCTCTCTGACATTATCAAAGCCGTCGAAGCGGATGAAATGATCAATCCACGAAGTAAAGAAGCGCTGCAAGGTTGGCTTTATGATATTGAGAATCTGAACATAGTCGGAAGAGAGGAAAATCCGAACCTCGACGAAGCACTGATACCTGGCAAGGCGATCGTAATCGACCTAAGTGATACGGTGAATCTGCGTAGGAAGCAGGTCATGGTCACGTATCTGACTACGAGGTTATTCTCATTGAGAAGGAAAGGGGATGTGCCTCCTTTTGTGATGGTCCTAGAGGAAGCGCATCAGTTTTGTCCTGAAGGGAGCAAGGTTCACGCTCCGTCAAGAGGCGTGATCGAGACGATTGCAAGAGAAGGTAGGAAATTCTGCGCTTCCCTTATATTGATAAGTCAGAGACCGGTCAGGTTGTCAACAACGGTGTTGTCGCAGTGTAACACTCACGTGATAATGAGGGTCACGAATCCATACGATCTCCAACATATCGGGGAAAGCAGTGAAGGCATTGATCGGACATCTTTAGACATGATTTCGTCATTACGAGCTGGAGAAGCACTCATAGTTGGATCAGCAGTAAACTTCCCGGTGTTTATGCGCGTAAGGAAGAGGAAATCAATTGAGTCAAGACTCTCAAGAAGCTTGGAGGATGTAAGCAAGCAATACGACTTGTAGCAGATCAGGGTCGCCAGTTGTACGTCACTGACGGAACCTTATAGTTACCTTTTCCACCGCGGGTTCGCAGATCTTCCGCACGCCGTGCGCGCCAGGTTCATAACGTGCCTTGACTAGACCAGCCTTCTCTAGAATCTTGATTTGCGCAGAGACATTTGCTTCAGTCTGGTTGAGGGCTTCCGCTATTCTACTTACGTCGGTACCCTTCTTTTGAAGGAGTTTCATTATCTCCCATCTAGTTTGGGAAGCTAATGCTTTGGCGATTTTAGAAACTTCGTCTCCTCCAACTTCAATCTCTGACATGTTTGACCAGCCCACTCAGGTAATTGGACAATGAATCATCAAAGCTCGAACTAACGTTTTTCTCCAATTACCATAAATTTAATCAATTCACTATTTAGTCTTCTATTTATTTATATAATTCTATTTTACGTCTTTTCCCCATGAGAAAGCACTTAATAGGCTAGTACTGGAAAGAAGTTCCATAGTATTCGAATAGGAGGACTTCGAAAATTCGCTCAGTAAAAACGTTCAAGACAATTGACAACATTGACATTAGGATCCTAGGCTTCATTGAACTGGGAATGCGGAGATTCGAATTTGTTCCATTTGAAGAAGTATTGAGGATCGCCAAGATGCCAGAAAACCACTTAGATTTCCATCTGTCCAATCTCCTGAAAAAGAAGTTAGTCGAAACCTGGGTGGGACCCTACAAAGGATTTGCCCTCACGGAAGCAGGATACGATTCCTTGGCGTTTCACGCGCTAGTTAAACAGAATGTGTTAGAGGCGATAGGCCCATCCGTAGGCGTTGGGAAGGAATGCACTTGCGTCGACCAGCTGAGTGAACTCCGATGGTTCGCGGTGCCCTCAGTCTGACGTCTACAGAGTATCTCTAACCTCAGGGGAGCCTGCTGTCATAAAACTACACCGACACGGAAGAACAAGCTTCAAAAGTGTCAGGAAAACGAGAGGATACATCGCGGGGAGGAGACATACATCATGGCTGTACGTCTCGAGGCTAGCGGCGACAAGAGAGTACTTAGGGCTTCAGAAACTATATCCAGCCAGGGTGTCAGTTCCAAAACCCATTGCTCACAATAGACATGCTATAGTTATGAGTGTGATTGAAGGCGATCTGCTCTCAGACTGCCACATTTTCTCTACGCCCTCAAGGATCTTGGATGAAATCATCAAGAACATCAGGAAGGCTTACCTCAAAGCAGGCATCATACATGCCGATTTAAGCGAGTACAACATTCTTATCACGCCTAAGTTACGGGTGTTATTCATTGACTGGCCTCAATGGATTAACTCTGATCACCCTAACTGGCGCTTCTATCTTGAGCGAGACCTAAGGAACATACTCTACTTTTTCCGTAGAAAGTTTGGAATAGAAAGAGAACTGTCAAATATGCTTGCCGAAGTTACTCGCCTTGGCAAGGCAAAATCTACCTGAAAGACTTCCCGTGACCTGGACGTTTCTGGAGAAGTCCTTGTGCCTGATTGTTATCATGGGAACCGGTGGTTCCCCATACACTAACTCCTACCATCATCCACAGGCTTCCGCCTTTAGCTCATTGGTAGGTTCTCTCGTGAGGGGATTGTTGCGGTCCGGCTCCCAAGCACAGCCTGTACCCCTTGATAGTAAGCTTTGTGCGTGCATCAACAGTTGTGTTGAATGCCTCTGCACTCATATCACGGCGAAACGCCAAGTGGAATCGTGTAGAGCCCGTCGAAAGGGGTAGATTCGGCCGTGCTGCTCGGGTGTTGCCTATCCTCTTGCTCTAGTCATCATTAGGTCAGACTAGTCCTCGAAGGAAGGCCAGCGTCCCTTCATCGCTAAGAAGAATAGAGAAGAAGACTACTTAAAAGGATTGTTGGACAGAGCCCATTCTGGTTGTCATACGTGATAGATTGCCGCTATTTTCTTATCTCACTTGCCTTAGTGAATATAATACCCTTAGCAGTCATTTCTTCCAGTACGCGAGAAACGATACCTTCAGGTGCTCCGACAGGTTTAGTAAGGTCAATAACAAACATGGTGTTGAAGCCCAACTTTTTTCCGTCGGTTGAAGTGTAGAAGACACAGTAATCCAGTGCGAGCCCACACAAGAATATTCGTTTGATCCCAACAGTGCGTAAAAACCCCGAAAGACCTGTTTCGGTTTTCTTGTCGTTTTCTACGAAGGCTGAGTAGCTGTCAATCTTTGGATTAGCTCCTTTGCGAATGATTAACCTGCCAAACCTTGTCTCCAAGTCGGGGTGAAAATCCGCTCCGTGAGTGGCTTGGACACAATGGTCAGGCCAGAGAATTGGGCCGATTCCCTCAGTTGAATATGGCTCATAAGGTTTTTTTCCTTTGTGTGCGCTTGCAAAAGACTGATGGTTTGGAGGATGCCAATCTTGAGTGAGGGCGATACAATTTCCCGCCTCATAGAACTTTTCTGCTAGTTGGTTGATTTCTAGTACGATAAGGTCTCCCTCTGCAACAGGTAGAGCACCATGTGGCATAAAGTCATTCTGAACATCAACTATGATTAGCGCATCGTTGGGTTGAATCTCTATGTCCTTTTTTATCTTCACATCTGATATTTCCATAGGCAGACACTCCATCCGCTTCCAGCAAAACACTACTTCAGCCTTACCACTTGACCGGAGAATGACTCGATGTTAACTTCGAATGCGGCTACAGGATACTCTAGCTCGAAATTCGTCACCACCTCTGGGTGTAGCTCCCCGAGTACTGCGATGTCTTTATCTGATAAGAGACATGAAGCGGCTCTGCCCACTATGAAGCTGGGGTTTTCT
>JAUQYT010000083.1 GCA_030587605.1 Candidatus Njordarchaeum guaymasense | reverse complement strand
CCACTTCTCTCTGAATATGAGGTCTATTTCTTTTCAAGAAATAAAGAGAATATCTGTGTTGAGGATGTGATTCTTCACACATTGTTGTTGGGAACGAATGATGTTCGCAATGTATTGTATAGCTTGCTATTGATGAGAAAAGAATGGAAAAAGATCGACAAAAACTACTTGTTAATGGAATCACAAAAGTTTGACTTGAGCCTTCAAATAAATGCTATGCTTCAGTTCTTAAGAACTCGCGGAGCACGAAAGGGTTTGACATTGCCCACTTGGGAGGAATTCATGGCGAAAGCAAGGGAGTATGAGGTGATTGACTAATGCGAAGGACCTCCTTCGATAAGGAATATCTGTCTAAGGAATTTGACAAGCTGTCCTCAAAATTATCAGCATCAGTAAGTCTGTTCATAATCGGTGGCGGCGGTCTCATCTTCTATGGTCTTAAGGACGCAACGAAGGATATCGATATTGTTCTTCAACATCCACATGAACCCCAGGTTCTAGTTGACGCACTGAAAAGCTTGGGTTATTTTCCTCCTAGTTCTGCAGAGATCTCAACCCCTTATAGAAAAATGGGAGCTCTCGAAATACTAGAAAACAAGGATGGACTCAGATGGGACGTATTCGATCGCCAAGTTTGCAATGCGTTAACCTTTTCAAACGCAATGAAATACAGAGCAGTGGAACTATACGTGCAAGGGCCTCTAGAAGTTCTACTCGCATCAAAGGAGGATATTTTCTTATTTAAGGGTATTACCGAACGGGAAACTGACCTTGATGATATGAGATTCTTGGCAGAGTCTGGCTTGGATTGGAATGTCGTAGAGCAAGAGTGCCGCAATCAATCAACTACTACTGGAAGACTGTGGGAAAATGCGCTCTATGAAAGATTGGTTGATTTGCGTAATAAGCACAAAATCGAATCACCAATAGAGAAATCTCTCAGAGCGACATTAGAAGTAAAACTAATCGAAATAACTCTGATGGAAGAAATTAAACAAGGCAATAATACTGTCAGGCTGATATCGCAAGCCATAAACGAGCCACAGTATTTTGTTAGAGAATCTCTCAAGAAACTAGAGAGAAAAGGACTAATTGAGGTTGACAAGTCACAGCGTCCATACAAATTTGTGCTGTCCTCTTGAGATCCGATCTACTCCGTAAAAACTCTTATATCAGTCAATACTAGATTTGAAGGGCGTCAATAATGACCAAACCTAGCAATCAATAGAGGATCGAGTTAATGATCAGAGTTTGTTTGGACACGTGTGTGATCATAGACATGAAAAAGATGATCTCTGAAAGAAGAAAGACCTTGAGAACGATTCGCCTTACTCGTGAGCTAGACAATATTCTTCAACAGGAAGCACAGGCGAGAAGAATAAGTGTCAACACGCTCATCAATGCGACACTGACGAAGTATGCTGAGTGGGACCGACACATTGAGAAATTTGGTTTCATATCGATTGCAGGCGAAACCTTCAAAGCTTTTCTCAGCGAGGTCGATGACCAAGAAGTCGAGAAAATCGGGGGTGAACTTGGTAATAATATGCCAAGGGCAATCACTTTTTTCTGATTCAAGAAGCTGAACTTGGAGACCTTTCTTGAGGTCATTTCTCTCTTTGGTAGGTACAGTGGTCTTCAAAAGAACGAAGTCGAGATCAATCAAAGGGGTTGCACAATTACTTTTCACCACAACCTTGGGCACAAGTAGTCAATCTTTATGCGATCGTTTATGAGTAATGGTGTAAGAAGTGTCCTAGGAGTTGAACCGCGGTCGGATATTGCTGATGGCTTAGTCGTTATCACTTTCCCCCTAACGTGAGCATCCGGTTCGCTCCTTACATGCATTTCTAGCGAGAAGACGGCGTCCTTCGAGGCAGCAGCCTTCACTGATGTCCTCGGTTGGGCGCGCCCCTTTGGGACGGAAAATATCGAAGTTGTCACTGTGGAACTCCATCGTAAGCTCGTGTACCTCCACTTTTGGAGCCATTCCGATCATCCATTTGTCAGAGGTCGAGGTTCAAGCTTCTGAACGCACTTCCGATTCCTTCAAATTGCCGTACAAACGCAAAGGATATTTTCTAGGCCTTAAGAAATCCATAGGGGTCTAGAGATGTTCTTCGAGAAGAACTGGGCTGAAATGCTGAAAGAAAGTCCGATGGACTGGCTTCTTGAACAGTCTAGCCCGTCCGTTCGTTGCCTCACTCTCCGAGACCTTTTGGATAGGGATGAAGACGACGCCGAAGTTGTCGCTGCCAAAAAGGCTATTCCAGATTCTCCGATCGTGGCAAAGATCATGGCGAAACAGAATCCGAACGGATGCTGGGAAGAACCAGCCCGTCCCTACTTGCCCAAATACAAATCCTCTTACTGGCAGATAATGATCCTAGGTCAGCTGGGAATGGACAGAAACGATAATCGGATCACAAAAGCTTGCGAATATATTTTCCAATTTCAACATGATGAAGGCGGCTTCTCAATGTACAGCCCTGAGCAGGCAATGAAGGAATATGAAACATTGCAGAAGAAGGGAAAGAAATTGCCACCGCCTGACGATTGGGTCACCACAACCGTTTATGAACACCAATACTCCTGCCTGACCGGCAACATTACGGCAGCATTGATCCGAATGGGATATAAAGATGACGAGAGAGTCAAGAAGGCGCTACGATGGCTCGTGAAGATCCAAAACAAAGACGGTGGATGGCTCTGCCCTTATTGGCGAGCACACATAAGAGACAAGCACGGATGCTTTTATGGGACGATCTCCCCACTTGAGGCTTTCAGCGAAGTATCAAAGAGAGAATCCACTAAAGAAATTAAGCGTGCAATACCGGGCGGCGCGGAATTCGTCCTCATGCACCGCCTTTTCAAAGCAGACCATCACCAATATCGAGTGATCAATCAATCTTGGCTAAGACTGGGCTTTCCATGGTTTTACGGATATAACATACTAAGAGGGCTAGATATCTTAACAGGACTAGGCTATGCAGAAGACGAACGCCTCTCAGATGCTGTTCAGATCATCCGACAGAAACGACAAAAAGAGGGCACATGGATACTTGAGAACGCTCCAATTGGAAGGATGCAAACCAACATAGAAGCAAAAGGCAAACCAAGCAAATGGATCACGTTAATCGCGCTAAGAGTGCTGAAGAGACTGTCCAAGAGCGGCATAGTTCCTGAAGACATCTGGCATGCATGACTGCCACCTCGGCTTCATCTCTCTCAAGAAGAGATCATATCCCCCCCGCCAATACTTCTAATCACTGCAGCAAAGATCTACAGTAGATTCCGCACGTTACTAAGAGAGAAAGGGACTATCGGATGATTCAGTAAAGATTCTCAATGGAAGAAAAGGTTTTTAAGACCTATACTCTTAGAGAGGAAATCTACTTAGCAGCTGATCTCTATGAACCGTCGATGGCACGGAAGCATACTGGTCTTGATTTCAGCAGTCTCCTTTGGGCTTATGCCGATATTCGCACGGTTCGCTTATGGAAGAGATGTCGGTGTGCAGGAGCTACTCTTCATGAGATTCCTCTTAGCATTTCTCTTGATGGGCATCTTTCTCAGACTGGCCGGCACGGTCTCAATTCCAAAAAGAAAAGACCTGTTAGGACTACTAGCTCTGGGGGGAATCGGATATTACCTCCAGTCCACATTCTACTTCACGGCGCTCCTCTACATTCCAGTTTCGGTTGCCGCTCTGGTTCTTAACACATATCCAACCTTTGTCACAGCGGGCTCCTTGGCTCTAGGCTGGGAGAAGGCTTCGGTTTCAGTAGTTCTCTCCCTTTCTCTCGCATTGGTTGGTCTGGCTCTCGTAGCGAACCCCATAATGAGCGCAGCAGGTTTTGGCGTTTTGATTGCCTTTGGAGCAGCCATCACCTATACCGCCTATATCTTGATTAGCACGCGAACCTTGAAGGGGCTAACCGGTGAATTGGGATCCTTCTACATAATGGGTGCTGCAAGCCTAAGCTTCGGAACATCTAGTTTGCTGACAGGTCAACTTCGTCTCGCATGGAGTCTTGAGGCGTGGGTGTGGGTGTTGATGATCTCCGTGATCAGTACTTCCTTGGCTATAACAGCGTTCTTCCAAGGACTGAAACTGGTCGGACCGACACGGACCTCTATTCTCAGCACAGCAGAACTTGTGACATCTGTGGTTGCAGCCGCCGTCATATTCAACGAAAACCTCACCATAACTCAATTGATAGGTGGTCTACTAATCATCTCAGCCACAATCTCGACCGCTCTCTCATAAGTTTTCTGGAGGCGTTGCTTGCCATACGTTTGTGGCCCACGCAAGAATTTATGAGTCAAAATGATAGGAGCTTGTGGCTTTCTTTTACCCATCGAGCTAGGTCCCCGACAGTTGTTCCCACTCGTACTCCTTCAACCAGATCTTCTTGGGTTAACCCTCTCGCATTTATGCACGTGACACATGCGATGACCTCTACGCCCCGTTCAACCAGTTCCTTTAGCATTTTCTCCAGGTTATAGTAGCCTTCTGGCGGTTTCTGTCCTCTTTTTGCCGTTGTGACAGCGTCGCCGAGGAGGAAGATGTTTACCTTCATCTTCACGGCAGCAGAGGTTAAAGCTCTTGCCAATCTTAGAGCGTTCCAGACTTTTTCATCTCCATAAGGAGCACTGTTTAGGAGTATTGTCACGGTTTCCAAACCAGTCACCTCCCTTGTTAGGTTGTCCGATATTATTGAATCAATTTCTGATGATAAACATTCACCATACCCACTGCACTCTAAGGAACCCAGATTGACGGAAAGTGCGAGATTCTCGCCTAGGAAGAAAGGGTTTGCCAAAGCGGGGCAGTAGGTGTTAAGGAAAGTTTATTTTTTGACTAGATATTTGTCAGTTATGAACGTAGTCCTCATAATGTCGGATACATTCCGAAGGGATCACTTAGGCTGTTACGGGAACGATTGGATATACACGCCAAATATCGATGCTCTGGCGAAACAATCTGTCGTGTTTGACAGAGCTTACACAGCCTCTTTCCCGACCGTTCCTAATCGCAGAGACATA
>JAUQYT010000072.1 GCA_030587605.1 Candidatus Njordarchaeum guaymasense | reverse complement strand
ACCTTCTCTGTATCTTCCTCGCTACGCGCCTGTCCGCGGAGTAGTTGGCTTGGACTCTTCGCACTCGCTCAAAGTATCCGTGCTTAGCCTCTGAAACCCTTGATAAGTCGTAGCTTTCGCTGACTAGTTCTTGGTTTTGTTTTACGCTGGCTCCGTCGATTGAGCGCTCGTTCGTATCGTATGCTACATAGCCCTTGGGTTCGGTGATCTCAGCGGTTTTCGAGAAGGCCACTGAAACTGTGCAAGCAGTTAACGTGACGGAGCCTAACTTGAGTGTGGCATCCAATAAGAACTGCCCCGCCCTCTTGCGCAGGGGAACGTAGAAATACTCCCTAGGCTTGATCGGTAGTCTGATGCTGCCGTCAAAAATCTTGTAGCCTTGGTTCCCAAGTTTAGCCATGAGCTTCGTTGCTCTTGGTACTCTGACGTTCTGTCGCTTTCTTTTTGCTTTCCTGTGGTTCTCCAGAATGGATGTCGCAATCTCTACCGCTGAGAGACAGTACCATGTGTGGAATCCAAGTCCACTCAAGTAGGGGTAAACCTCGTTTGAGAGCTTGAATCGTGAGGTGATGTTCTTCTCCAAGCCGACGCGGATACAATAATTAACCATGTCTCTAGCAGCTTCAAGGAGGCTGAGAACGCTACCCGTAGCTTCGTACGGTATCTGCACCGTCCTAACTGCCTGCATGAGGCTGAATAACCCAAAATTCCTACTTAAGCCCACCACCCGAAGAGTTATCAGCACCATTATTAGGAAGAATAGACTGAAGAATTACTGTAGGTAACTCTAACGCCGTTCGAAAGTAAATGAGCCAGAAACTGTCTCCAAATTCCGCGGACATGTGGACGATTATCGAGTAACTCAGGAGGCGAGCATGGAGGTTGGCTGGAAGAGGATTGTTTACCGGTCGGTTCCAGCCTTTTCACAAGGGTCACCTACACGTAATCCAAGACATACTTGGGCAAGTCGACGAACTCATCATAGCCATTGGGAGCGCCCAGTGTAGTCACACAATTGAGGACCCCTTTACAGCTGGCGAACGTATAGAGATGATTAGAAGGGCGCTGAGTGCTGAGCAGATAGACCCCTCGAAATATCTGTTGATACCAGTTACCGATCTCAACGACAATCGCCTCTGGGTTTCACATGTGAGATCACTTGTCCCCCACTTTGACGTAGTCTTCAGCAACAAGCCACTGGTCAAGATACTTTTCACCGAGGCTGGATTCAAAGTTCAGCCAATCAAGTTCTATCAGAGAGAACGGTACTCAGCCACAGACATTCGAAGAAAGATTATAGCACAAGACGAAGAATGGAAAGAACTAGTGCCCAAAGAAGTTGCTGAGTTTATCGAATCCGTTAAGGGGGACGAAAGGCTAAGAGCGGTGGCAACGACTGACGTGACTAAAAAGAAGTAAGAGTTCAGCATCTAGCTGAGAGATGCTCACATCTTCTTGAGCCCTTTAGCTAATTCTTCTCCCCTAACCAGGTACTTTCTCAGGTCTATTCTACCCGTACCGTCGACGAGCACTCCTTCTTCCCTAAGAAGTTCTACCTTCCTAGCAACATTTTCGCCTGTTACTTCCCCGCCAAAACCACCAACCTCGCCTGAAGATCGAACTACCCTGTGGCAAGGTATCTTAATCGGATACGGGTTATCCCTTACAGCGTTCCCAACAGCCCTGGACAGATTAATGTTTCCAAGAGCTCTGGCAATTTCGCGGTAAGTCGTGACTCTACCTTTAGGTATAGTCATTAGAAGTTTGAGGACTTTCTTTTGGAGATCAGTCAGTCCCTCCATAGAGTAACCCATGTCGACCATTCCTCACTATCTTCGTTCTTGCTTCTCATCTCTCTTGACGCTTCAGTCCTATGCCCTTACACGATATAGCGGCAATACTGTTTCTCTCAGTCACAGCGAATTTCGTTTCTAAGAACTTTTCGGTCACTGCAATGTTGGTTCTAGCGTGAAGGGTCAGTTCAGGGGCTGAAATAACAGATACGCCGTCAGCTATAGCCATGTATGGTATTAACATGTCCGACAGGTTACCATCCACAACGCATTTCTTCCTCAAATACACAAGTAGCTTGTCCGCTGCTTCAGATCCGACTCTCTCAGCTGGCTTACCTTTCTCACCTAGAGCATCCGCGCCAATAAAGGCGTTCTTGGTCGTCAACGCACGAAGAGCGATTCCGCTCCCAGGACCAAGGTGACCAATCTCATTCTCCTTGTACCAGATCTCTATCCCAACGTCCTTGAAACCGGCTTTCGCCAACCTATCTTGCGCAGCCTCAGCTTGTCTGACTGCAACATGTTCAGGTAGCCTGACAGCGTGACTCACTCCCTTTATATTCTCAACTTCTCCGAAATCATCCAGCACAATAGGTTTGAGCTTATCCGCAGTAGGAGTGATCGCGAATCTGGTCACCCCTCCTCCCCTAGGGTAATGCCCCCTCCGAATCAGCTGAGCTGAGATTCTACACCCCATCTTGTCAAGAGTTGGGAGAAAAACTAGATTCAGGTAGTCGAATGTGGGGCTCCAAGGAACATCTGTACCGCCAGTTAATTCAAGTGAAACCTCGCTCGGCGCAAAGCAAGCAACGGGGGCGAGAGCTTGGAATACCAAGGATACGCTCCCAGCTGTCCCCACGTCCATCTTGAAGATTCCTTCTTTGGGTTTCTGAGGGTTAAACTCAATTGTAGTTGAGCCTATCTCAAGACCTACCACCTTGGCATCAACTAGCTTGGCTAAGGCTGCTACTCCCGCCATGTGCTGCGCTTGTAGCCCAGGCTTCTCCCGTTTACCTCGTATTTTGGTGATCTTCGTAGGAACCCCCGTCAAGGCTGACAGGCCGACTGATGTTCTCAGAATCTGCCCGCCCCCTTCAAGCATGCTTCCATCAATCTCAATCATCCCGCTGAATCACCACTTTTTGGAAGATGTTTCAAGGTAGTTCTTCTTGCTTGTGGGAGGCTCAGAGTCTTTGGTATTTCGTCTATGAGCTTGTCAACCCCTTCGCGTGTTATGGCACTTGTTTCAAGTATGATATTGTTGCTTGGAACCAGCTCTTTCACTTTGGCTAGTTGTTCACCCGTTAGGATGTCGATCTTGTTGATTACTATGAGGAACGGAATATCCTTGAAAAGATCTTTAAGTTCATTATAGACCTTGACTTGGGTTTCTAGAGTGTATCCGCATATTTCCGAAGGGTCGAATAGGAAGATTATAATCTTCGCGAGATAGCGCAGCGCTGCAATAGCTTGCAGTTCGAGGGGGTTTCTCTCGCTTATGGGGCGGTCAAGCAAGCCTGGGGTGTCTATGACCTGAATCCTTCTCTTCCCAAGTGATAAGTGTCCGATTACTAGGCTCTTAGTTGTGAATGGGTAATCGGCGACTTCAGGTTTGGCAGATGATATCATGCGTACTATGGATGACTTGCCGACGTTCGGGGCACCAGCGACAACCACGGTCGGTTTATCTGTGTCGATCGAGACAATCTTTCTTAATTTATCTCTCGCATCTGCAAGCACTTCGAGTCTAGCGCCAGCTTTCTTGATTATGGAGGATAGGCGACCATAAGCTGCTCGCCTTAGCCCGATTGCCTCATTCGCTGACGTCGCTGATCTTATTCTACGAATGTAGTCTCTGCTTAAATCTCTAATTACTTGCCTGTTTCCGTCTAGTGCCCCAAGAGCCTCCTTCATTTTGTCTAGTCCAACGACGACATCGGCAATCTCTTTGTATAATGGTTCTACGGAATCCAGGGAAGGGAAACCCTTGACAATACTCTTGAGCTGGTCATACATGATGGACGAGGCTGTATCTAGTCTCGTAGCTTCAGTGACCCTCACCCTGTGTACCTTGCCAAGTGCGCTCCTGCCGATCCTCGGGTTAACCTTGCTTGCTCGCCTGAAGGAGAAGTCCAGTATCTCTTGGCTCGAAGAGACTCTCGGTACATTTATAAATGGGTTCATTTTGAACAGACGACCTTCTAAACAGGAACGATCAACAACATAAACTTTTAAATATCGTTCTACATTATCGTTTCCCCCTGAGATGATACAATCATGACCAGCTTACCTAACTCGTCCCAAGCAGGAATTGAGATCCCTCTAGGCGCCACGACCATAGGACTCGTCTGCAAGGACGGAGTAGTTCTCGCGAGTGAGCGAAGGGTGGCATGGGGGACGTTTGTTTTGAGCAAAGCAGGAAAGAAAGTGTTTAAGATCACGGACAAGATCGGGGTGGCTTGTGCTGGTTTGATGTCAGACATGCAGGTGATTGCTCACACGATGGAGGCACAGGCTGCACTGTATGCACTTGATGAGAGAAGAGCCATGCCAGTTAAGGCTGCCGCTAAGTTGCTATCAAACATCCTTTTCCAAAGGAGGGGCATGCCTCTCTTCGCACAAACGATAATTGCTGGCATAGGTGAAGGTGGTCCTAGGATGTTTATACTAGATCTCCTTGGCTCTCTGATCGAAGACAAGTACGCCGCCGTCGGAAGCGGAGCTCAAGTCGCGATAGGTGTGCTTGAAGCGGAATACAAGAATAGCATCACTGTTGAGGAAGGAAAGGAAATGGTTGTCAAAGCCATAAAATCCGCTATTGAAAGAGATGCCGCGTCAGGTAATGGTGTTGACATATTAACCATAACTGATGGTGGGGCTACAGAAATTTCTGAGAGTCTAAAGTGACGATGTCGATAATATCGCACTGCTTACCCTCATCCCCACTCGAGTAAGGGTACTGCTAGTCGAATCTTTTGGGTTTGTCCAGCCGGCTTAACAGCACTACCCCGCTCTTGAGAACATCGTCCAGTATCTTATAACCGGTTAGGCTCGAGAGTTTCTGAGAGAACTCGAGTATCTCTGAGTGCCTAGGCATATTTTCATACTTCATTCTCCCTGCCTGGAATCCGTATCCGACGTTCATTGCAGCTTTCGGTTCGATATATGTGCTTTCTCCTCGTTGAACGAGTCTTGCGTAGCCTGACTCGTCTTTTAGGTTTAGGTTTCGTGCTAGGGTTATCCTCATTACCGTGGGGCACTTGAAGCTCTTCAGTAACTCTATGCTTTCAAGGAGCCTTTTCCATCCGTCCTTTAGAATGGGTCTGCAGACTTGCTTGTATGTTGTCTCGTCGGGCGCGCAGACGCTAAGGTAGAGCTGGGAAGGTTCAACGGAAAGCTTTGACAATACCTCTGGAAAAGTTCCATTCGTAACCAGGAACACCGTTTTGAAACCCCGTTTAATAGCTTCTTCAAAGAGTATGCCTAGCCTCTCTGCTCCGTACATTGTTGGTTCTCCTACAAGTGAGGCGGTGATGTGAGTGGGGTTCATCGCTTCTTTGAGCATGTCTCCGCTTACTTTTCTGTTCGAGCCGTAACCCGTGAGTATCCTTCTGTGTTCTCTTACGCACTCGTCAAGTAGCGTGGTGGGATCATCGAATTCGGACCATTGTAGCTCATTCCACTTTAGACCTAGATCACTAAGTTGGATGCGCCAACAGAACGTGCAGGCCTCGGAGCATACTGGTGCAGGCGTGAACTGCACGCATCTATGGGATCTTATTCCGTAGAATCTCTGTTTGTAGCAGTGCTCTGATCCGTTCGTGGTTAATGACTTCCATAGCCAGCGACACGGCTTAACGAGTCCAGCTTTCCCAATGAAGTGATATCGTTGATGACGATATGCCTCAACCAATTCCTTAGGGAGCTGTGCCAAAGGGAGAACCCACCGACAAATGTCTTGCAGATTAGACTATGGTATCTTTTAGGAAGGCGAGAACCAGAAATTCAAACGTGATGGCGCTACTGCGATACTATAAGTTAATATAGAGTTCCATCTTCTGATTGTGATCATTGGAGTTGAAGGCTCAGATAAATATTGTTTTGTGTCCTCACTATGAATGATACTTTGAGAAACGAATAGGGTCTTGCCATTCATTTCTCTGCTCGTTGGTGATTTGGTTCATGAATCTCGAAGAAATAGTCGAGGAAGTCAGGGAGAAGTTGGACAAGAGGGACGAGGCGCGTGAAAAAGTCTTTGAGCTCAATAGACTGGCTATTAGACTGTCCGCAAGCACGATCAGGGCAATTCACAGGAGAGAATTCGATTCAGCCGAAGAGAATATTTCCAAAATCAAAGAGACGTTGAGAAGCA
Source organism: Candidatus Njordarchaeum guaymasense (assembly GCA_030587605.1). Taxonomy (GTDB): domain Archaea; phylum Asgardarchaeota; class Njordarchaeia; order Njordarchaeales; family Njordarchaeaceae; genus Njordarchaeum; species Njordarchaeum guaymasense. The sequence goes on along the minus strand of JAUQYT010000072.1, from coordinate 13,040 downwards.
TGGTTGACAATCTCAAAGAAGTTCCGGAATTACTTCACTCGGGAATGGTGAACTCAGCCTTCCAAGAGTACGCGGAGGCTGCGCTTCTGATGTCTCTAATTAGAGACGGTATATACTCATCACCTGATGAGATATCGGTTCCTTTTTTTGACGCCTACTTGTTGGGCCTAGCGGATGTCATCGGTGAGTTGAGAAGAAGCGCTCTCGACGCTGTATGTGATGGGGACGTTGACCAGGCTGTGATAGTGCTTGGAAGGATGGATGAAATACTGTCAAACCTTGTCACTCTAGATTACCCCGAAGCAATAATTCCTGGATTGAGACACAAATGCGATGTTGCTCGCAATTTGGTTGAAAAAACACGTGGAGACATTGCAAACTCAGTGAGCAACGAGAAACTGATACAAGAGATAAAGAAACTCAACGAGAGACTGGAAGATTCTTCGATGGCAGAGGAAAAATAGGTTTCCTACCGCCCGACTCCTTTCGATTCCTTGTCATTATCTGCCTCAATAACTTTGGGGAGTGGTTTCTGAGTTTGGCTAGGTTAAACCCTAAGGAGATAAGGCAAAAAGCGGATGCTGACTTTGGGAAATCTTGGATTGAGAGCGGTCAGCTGTTGGAAGACAATATCAAGGGAAAAAGGCACTCTTTGCCCAAGCTTGAAACTGGGAAGCCTCACCTTGTCTTTGAGACGGTATACAAATTGAGAACCAGCTTCCTGTCCCACGGATTCACTGAGGTATTGAATCCTGTTATAGTTGAGGAAGCTGAGATGTTCAAGCAATACGGTCTTGAGGCTCCAGCCATTCTTGACCGTTGCTACTACTTGGCGACTCTTGAGAGGCCTGACGTAGGGCTTAGTAGAGGTAAGGTCGATGAGCTGAAAGCATTGGGGGTGATCTTGGATGAGAAGAAGACACCTTCCCTTCAAAACGTCCTGCACCGATATAAGAAGGGTGAAATTGACGGAGACGACCTAATCGAAAAGATCTCAGAAGCACTGAATGTAGACGACGTTGTTGCAATGAGCATAATGGAGAGAGTTTTCCCTGCTGTGAAACATATGACACCGACCCCGACTCGATTGGTTCTTAGGTCACATATGACGACCGCCTGGTTTCTCACTCTTTCCAGCATCCAAGGTAAAATTAGACTTCCGGTAAGACTGTTTTCCGTTGATGTCAGGTTCAGGAGAGAGCAACAGGAGGACGTTACGCACCTTAAGACGCACCGTGCAGCATCGGCGGTAATCATGTCTGAAGATGTTTGCCTAGACGATGGAAAGCTCCTCGTGGAAACAGTACTTGGCGAACTCGGCTTCAAGAGCTTCGATTTCAGGGTCAAGCCCGTTACAGCAAAGTATTATGCTCCGAGGAGTGAGATCGAGGTCTTCGTTCCCAAGGAGACTGAGAGGGGAGAAATGGTTGAGGTAGCTGACTTTGGTTTATACGCTCCAACAGCTCTCGCCAACTACGACATTGAGTACCCTGTACTCAACATCGGCATAGGGGTTGAGAGAGTTGCCATGATACTCTACGGGTACGATGATGTGAGAAAGCTCGCGTACCCACAGTTCTATGAAGCATTGAAAATAAGTGACAGGGAACTGGCAACCATGGTGAGAATCAACAAGACCCCGGTGACACCAGAAGGAAAGCAACTCTCAAAGCGGATAATCAGAGTAGCGCTCGAGAACAAAGATACGGGAAGCCCTTGCAGTTTCACCGTCCTTGACGGACCTCTTCTTGGCAAGAGGGTAAAGGTCGAGATCTACGAGAATGATCCCGGAGTCAAGCTGATTGGCCCAGCCGCGTTGAACAGTGTCTACGTCTACAAGGGTGCCGTGGTGGGAATACCCGAGGAAGCGTTCAAAAAAGGTTCTTCAGCCACTATAAGGGAGATCAGGGAACACGGAATCCCAATTGGCATCACGTACCTTGATGCAATAGCATGTCTTGCCTCGATGAGAATAGAGGAGGCTATCTCGGCAGGAGAGGTGGATGTTGATGTTAGAGTCAAGATCGCGAAACTACCAAGCGACGTTAACTTGTTCATAGACGAAGTGGCCCAACGATACATCACGGGTAAGAAAGCGAGGGTAGATGTCAGAGGTCCGGCATTCGTAGGCGTGAAAGCGAAGATCATGAATGGTTAGAAGGAAATCAATCCATCACAAATGCTATTTCATACATCGAAATATATTTGTGAGAGAGAGACACTCTATCAAGAGAGTCCAAATTGATGGCCAGTGATGGTAGACAAGTCTTGACTCAATACGACACAACTAAATGGCGAGCCATCCAGAGGGAACTTGCCAAGAAAGTGATTAAACGAGATTACTTCAGCAAACCGCCAAAGCTAATAGCGGGAGTGGATACCGCATACTCTGGAGACGAAGCGTTTAGCGCGGTTGTCGTTCTCGACTATCAAACCCTTCAGCCTGTAGAAACCAAAACAGTCCGATGCACCGTTAAAGTTCCTTACATCCCGACCTTTCTGTTTTTCAGGGAAGTAGAGCCAATGACGAAAGCGATCGCGAAGTCAAGCAAAGCAGTAGACGTATTCCTAGTCAACGCTCACGGGGTTGCGCACCCTGAGAGGTGTGGCTGTGCCTCACATCTGGGAGTCTCTCTGGATATCCCTACGATTGGGGTCACAAGTGAAGTTCTTTGCGGCGAAATTTCGGACTCTGGAAATGGAAAAACCAAATATCTGAAAAGTGGAGAAGAGATCATAGGATCTGTCCTCCTTTCTAGGGCAGGGTTCAAACCAATCTTTGTGTCGGTCGGCCACAAGGTGAGTCTAGAGTCAGCTATTCAAATTGTCCAGAAGACTACTAGAGGAAGCAGGATGCCCGAGCCTTTGAGATTAGCGCATTTGGCATCAAATGAAGCCAAGAAGACATGGAGAAAAGAGGCAAATCAAGAGAGTGGGATCAACTCAAGGTGATTCAGGTGAAAGGAACTTCACTTCACACGTTAATAACCCTCGCCAGCATGGGAGCCTATAGTAGGGCAATTGAAATCACCACAGCCTTACTTGGAAAGAAACTCGGAATAAGTCAGCAAACCGCATCTAGGCGTCTCAGGGAACTTGAGAGAAGCGGACTAGTCACCAGAGAAAGAACGTTGAAAGGGCAAGGGGTTAGAATAAGCAAGGAAGGCTTAGAAGTTCTTCAATCCATCTACGGCGAGCTAAGAAACCTGTTCGAAGGGGAACTCGCCACTGTCAACATTGAGGGAATTGTCTTCTCAGGGATGCGCGACGGAGCATACTACTTGACAAGAGAGGGCTACAGAAAACAGTTCCTGGAGAAGATTGGGTTCGATCCTTACCCGGGAACCCTCAACTTGAGACTTAGAACCAGCTCAGACATCCAAGCAAGAAGAATACTTGATGTGTACCCGGGCATCGTAATAGAAGGATTCGAAAATGGACAGAGAACATACGGTCCCGTGAAGAGCTTCAAATGTACAATAAACAGCCAGCTACAGGGAGCCGTTCTACTTATCAAAAGAACTCACCACGCGGAGAATGTAATGGAAATCATCGCGCCGATCTACCTAAGGGAAAAACTTGGACTCAAGGACGGAGATAGAGTCACAATTACTGTCAAGGTGGGCCTAACCAACAAGAAGTAGGGAAACAGCAAACCGTCCCGTCTAAAGCCTGTTGGAGTCCGCTATTTCATCTTGCCAATTACTTCATGGATCCGTTTCACGACTTTCGACGTACTGTTAAGAATCTCGTCACCATACTTAGACAGCCTCATAACTTTTGTTCCGCTTAGGCCTCTCTTCTTCAATTCGCGTTTGAGGTAGTCTTCAGACGGTTTCTCGTCGTAGCCCAGTGCAATTATGTCGGGCTTGAGTTTCTCAACTATCTTCAACCTGTCTCCCCCTTCGTAGCCCAGAATAGCCTTATCGACAGGTTTTAGGGACTCTATCAAGTATCTCCGTTGCTCTTCCGGGAATATGGGGTCTCGTCCCTTGACACTCCTGACAGTCGAGTCTCTAGCTACCACGACTATTAGCTCAGTGTCGTTGCCACCTAACCTTCGGCTTTCCTCAAGGTACTTTGCGTGTCCAGCGTGGACTATGTCAAATGTTCCAAAAGCTAGCACACGAGTTCTGTTGCCCATTGTCCTCAGCAACCAGGAAGTGCACGCATATCAGTAAATCCTGTTGTGATCCCTCAACATGATGAAGGGAGTAGCTTAAAAATCTTAATGTTGCTCACTTGTAGGTTTCTTCGGCAGTATGGAAGGTGGGGCGCCAAACAACTTCACAAGTGTATAGGCTTCCATGAAATGGAGGTCTCCTGGAACTATCAGTGTGTGTGGAGGTGAACCAAAATCGAATGTATTGAGCTTCGTGATGTAATCACACCTTACAGTGGGTTTCGGAGAACCAATTCGAGCCAACCCTATCACGAGTCTATGGCCCGTGAATACATTCATCCTTTTCGTGGTCTCCATCTTGAGTAAAAGGTTCAACGCCTCATTTATCGATAAGTATCTTCCGCCCTCTACATCTATGTCAAGCAAGAGTAGCGTGTGCAGCCCCCGCGACAGGTTCTCCGAGACGGCGTCATAGGGCGAGAGAGGTAGGTAACCTTCTTGTGGTATAGGTATTGTCACTTTCTTGCCAAATTTGTAGTGTTGAAGACCCACAAGACTCGGAGCCGCAGAGAAGATTGAGGCGGCGTGAATGACTCGGGTGCTGATCCCTATCTCAGATGCTCTCAATCTCAGACTCACGTGCGTTGTGGCGGCCAGAGGATCACCTGGAACTAGAAGTACAACCCTCTTCTTCTGCGCTATTCTCAGTATCCTTTCATCCGCGTCTTCTTCAAGGTCACGCCTTCTTAAGATAGTAATCTCTTTGCCCACGGCTTTCTCTAAGAGCTTGAGGTTCAAACCAGGCATGATATTCGTGTAGAGCTCAGCGTATACTTCATCAGCAGATTTGGCAGCCTTCATTCCAGATAGGCTTAGATCGTTGTGGTCCCATAGACCCATCCCAACCAAGACGAACTCGCCTGACTCCCGTCTTCTCAGTGCGGAATCCGATGAAGATGAGATTCCAGCCATGATTAGCTCCTCGACTTCGATGAGTTTTTAACACTTCTTTTAGTTAAATAAGTGCGAGTAGATATATTAATGCCAGATAAGAATTCAATCTGATAAGAAGCGTTACCTCAGTTTAGGATCCGGGAAGCAGGCATAAGGGGAAATGACGGGTTGAGCGAGTTACCAATAGACTCCTTAATGGCGTGGTATGATGAAAGGACAAAAGAGTTGTCCGCCGATTTTGCTTCTGAGGCTGGAAGAAGACTTGATAGGATCAGAGGGGCGATCCACGACATCAGACTAGTTTTGGATGAGATCGCCAACATGAAGTCGACTGAGGAGGAAGATATTCTCAGAGCAGCCCTCGAGAGGTTTGTCGAGAAAACATCTTCGTCAGTCGAAGGAATCACGTTTCCAAAGGACCTCAATTACGTGACAGTTGGTGAATTCATAGACAAGCTCGAAAAGACAGCTGCTGAGATTTTTAACGCGGGAAGAAGATGGATTCCGAGGTTTCGTGGAAGACAATACAAAGCAGTGATAGTAGATATGGATAAGCACTTTCGGGATCTGATGAAAGAGAATCAAGCACTAAACACGATCTATAAGAATCACAGGCATTTAGCAGCGGTTGAGAGGGTCAGAGAAGCTATTAATCAGCTCAACGAAATGGTGGACCGAGCGCCCACATTGAAGAATGAGATTAAAGAACAAGAAAAGAAGCGCGAATCTGCAAGGCAGCTTGTTACAAAAAACGAGTCCCGTCTCAAAGAATACAGGAAAGCAACCGGGGCACATGAGAAAGAGGAGATTGGCAAGGAGATTGAAGGAATCCGACAAAGCTTGGGCAGCCAACTCGACCTCCTGAGGAAAGCCATGCTAAAATTCAGAGAATCGGCTGAAGGGGGGGCAATCCACGCAAAGCCGGAGCACATCTCAACAGTCGACCTGTACTCGCGCGATCTCATTGAAGCTCTCAATACTGAGTCTGAAGGTTGCCCAGACCTAACAAGCCTCCTTACAGAGATAGAGAATAGCATTGATAGCTTAGGACTAGAAGGAAGCAGACAAAGAAGAACACTAAAAAGAATAGACAGTCTCCTCAAAAGCGACCTGTTAACCTCGGCCCAGAAGAGAATCAAGGAACTCCTACAAAGAAAAGGGGAACTGTCTCAGTCATATCAGCCTGGTGAAGAACAAAGATTACTCGGAGACCTTGAGGAATCAAAGAAGCGGTTTCGTGACGAGGAGACAAAAACCTATAGGTTAAACGAAGAACTCGACCAGTTAACCTCAAAGGTGAAGCAGCAAAGCAAGGAAATCAGCTCAGAAATAGCGAAACTTACCGGAAGTAAGATACACATCTCGCTCACAAGCTGAAAGAGGTACCTTCTACTCAATAAGGGCATCAACTACCACCTGCCACTCGTGAGGAGCAACCGATCTGACCAACCTTCCCCCAAGTACACGGGACAGTTTTCGGCCTGAAGATTCAACTCCAACGCGAAGCGCTTCGACGGCGCTCTCCACGGAGTTAGGTTCGTGTTGGAACTGATAGAAGTGTACAACACCCCCACCTGACTTCAAAGCCAAGCACGCCACTTCTACGAACCGCGAGGACTCTGATGGAAGGTTCATTATGACCCTGTCTGCAACACCCTTCAAACTCCTCGAGACAATCTCACGAGCATCTCCAAGAATCGGATGAATAAGACGCTCGACTCCGTTCAACTCACAGTTTGTTTTCAAATACTTGATAGCATCCGGGTTCACATCGATGGAGTAAACTTTTGCTCCCCTTTTCTTGGCGATAAGAATTGAAAACGGACCTATCCCTGCAAACATATCAACCACAACTTCGTTACCACCAACCTGCGAAGCTACACGCAGGTGCTCTGTTGCAAGCCTGGGACTGAAATAAGTCTTAGTCACATCCAAAAAGTATCGGCACCTGTGCTCCCTATGCGTGGTCTCAGTTTTCCGATCACCCAAGACACGCACGTAACTCCTAACTCTAAACTCTCCGCCAACGGCGCCACTCTTGCATAGGACAGTCTTAACTCCCTTATGCACCTTAACGATTGCTTCCGCAATGAGCTCCTTTAAGGAACCCAGCTCTTGGGAAACCTCGATAATAGCTATATCACCAATGACATCAAATGAATGCTTGATCTGTGGCAACAACTTCGGATCGACGTGATCTTTCAAAACCTCAAGCACGCTGTGTGGACACGCCACCTTCTCCGAAAGCTTTGCCTCAACCATTACTCTCTTAGCTCCATGAGCAACCTTCCTGAGACGTCCCCACTCCTCAGAGTTAGGCTCCTTGGTCAAAGGGATCCGAATGAAAACTTTGTTACTAGTTATCTTCCGTCGTGTATCCAGGAGAGACAGTTGTCTCAGTAGCTGCCTGACTTTCTCGCCAGAATCTTTCGACACGCGCAGACAGAGCAATTTACGTCCCAACTAAACACTCCCATCAATGATGAATGTATCTCGACGCATTTCCAAATCAGAGGGGATCCGATGAAGCTATGGAACCCACAGGACCTACCGATAACTATGCTGTGTCACACCAGCGATTATCATCCATCCTCCAGTGATACATAAATAGGCACGTAAATGGCATTATTGAAGTTATCGCCAACCCGCTCGTCAAAAAAATTTATAACATCGTAGTTCAATCCTTTAACAACAATAATCGGCCAGGAGCAGAAGCGAGCTCTTTAACGCGTAGAGATGCGGGCCTGTAGCTCAGCCAGGTAGAAACGCCAAACTATTGCGAGAACGGCGAACGCCTAAAGCGTCGGGCTCTTAACCCGATGGCCGGGGGTTCAACTGCCGATTGCCAAAACAATAGGCTGAAAATCCCCTCAGGCCCGCCAATCAATTCTCTATCTCAAGGCTCTCTTAATATTCTACTGATATGGTTATGGATACTTTGTTTCCCGGATTTCTGAGGGCTTCAATTACTCTCCGGTCCATGTCTGCTGCAGCCTTATTTGCTTTGACCATCAGTGTACGGCCGCACGCGAAGTTGCTTTTCCTGCAGACGATGTCTTCTCTGCTGGTAAGTTGAAGGCGTGGGTCGCCAAACCCCTTAGCTTCTTCTCTTAAGCCACTTACTTCTATGTTCAGTGTGACTCTAGAAGCTGGCTTTCTTAGTAGCTCCTTGAAGGAAGGGGCTAGGGCGCTAATCGCTTTGCTCGCTCTAACTGCGACTATACAGTTCCCTTTGAGGGTAACCTGGTCTGCTTTGGTTATCTCCAAGGTTGTCGTATGCGTACCTTGGATGTTCCTGTGCCCACAGGCCGTCAATTCTTCGATGGCTTTCACTGTGGTTACGCCTCAGGACTGTGTCTTCCAGAAGTGACTGACTGCGATCTATTCTTTTTAATACAGCGATCTTCTTATTACTATATAGTAGTTTACGCGCCCGTAGTTTTCCCTGGTCTGCCGCGAATGCCCGGGCTTTAGAAGGAGGGAGAAAAGAGAAAAACGTGGATTTAATGAGTAATAGTTGGTGGTTGGTCCAAGAATGGATGATCTAGCAAGATCTAAGGAGAGACTCCTGGAGCGCTATATCGATGAAAGGATTGCGAACAGTCCCAGTGTGATCAACGCATTTAGAAAAGTTCCCAGAGAGGAATTTGTGCCCGCGAACATGAGGGAAGCTGCCTACGATGACCGCCCACTTCCAATAGCATGCGAACAAACTATTAGTGCACCACATTACTTGAAGTAGTTCAAGTAGGGTGACACATGGTCATAATAATGTGCGAACAACTGAGGTTGGAAGAAGGGAACAAGGTACTGGAAGTGGGTGCAGGCTCAGGTTACCATGCCGCGATCTGCGCTGAGATCGTTGCGCCCTTGTCATCAAAGAAGCGCGGCCACGTGTACACGATCGAGAGACTACGTCCCCTGGCCGTCTTCGCAAAAGAGAACTTGAGGCGGACAGGGTACGCAGACCGCGTAACGGTCATCGTCGGAGACGGCACACTAGGCTATAGGGAGGTCATGCCATATGACCGGATTCTTGTCACAGCTGCAGCACCACAGATACCCGACACATTGGTGCAGCAATTGAAAGTCGGAGGTATTATGGCAATACCTATTGGGGTGAAATATGGCTGGCAGGAACTCGTCATGGTCAAGAAAACCAAGAAGAATGATTTTGTAACCACAAGCGTCGGTGGAGTAGCATTTGTCCCCCTAATTGGAAAACAGGGTTGGAGTAATCAAGAATAGAAAGAAGGATTGCGGGTCATTGTTGACCATGGACTGACCTCTTACGGGTCACGAGTTTTCAAAGACTATATATAGGAATTGAAAAGAGAATAAAGAGTACTCCCTGAGGAGGCTCATTAAGGCGGAGGCAGTGGGTCCTTGATGGCGGCAGAGACTCTAAAGAAAGCGCTGGATCTAAGAGCACAGGGATCACCTGAAGCGGCAGCGAAGTTGTATTTTCAAGCTGCAGATGAGTTCGAGAAGAATGGGAAATTCGCTGAGGCAGCCCAAGCATATAACGAGGCAGGATTACTCCTAAGTGAAGCGGGAAAAGATGAGGAAGGAGTCAAGCTCTACCTTAAGGCAATCAAAGAATTCGACGAGCTTAACGATTTAGAAGGAAAAGCTGACTCTAGCTACAATGCTTGTGTAGCTTTAAACAACATGGGGTCTTATGATGAAGCGGCTAAACACTGCTCCTTCGCCCTAAAGATCTACGAGGATCTCAAGAGTGAAGAGAAAATAGCCGATGCATTATACGGGGTTGGACTGGCATACACTGGTCTGGGGAAACTGGACGATGGATTGGGCTTGTTCAGCAGAGCACTTGACATGTGCAAGAAGGCTGGGAATTACGAGGGAATTATGAGTATCTCTCTCGACATCGGGAATGTTTATCTCAAGAAAGAGGATTTCGGCAAGGCGCTCGAATCATTCAAGGTAGCGCTAGATGTCGCACAGAAGCTTAAGGACGAGGGGAGCGTCGGTGACGCCCTAAGTGCAGTTGGAGAAGCATACGAACTGTCGGAAGACTACGGAAAATCAGCTGATGCTTTTCTCGCCGCCGCAGAAAAGTACCTGAGAGCGGGAATGGGAGACTTAGCAGAGGAATATACCTATCGTGTCGAGAATCTAATACCAGACCTAGAGGGGATCACGGGTGAGAAGGTCAAGAAGAGAGTACAGGAGATTCGCGGCAAGATCCCAAAACATAAGGCCGAATGATTGAGTCAAGATATCGTATAACACAAGATATCTAAGGACTCCACTTTGTTCAAGAAAGTGAACATGACTTAAAAGATGAAATTATAGGTGGACTAGAAAGGTTATTCTATGGCGATGAGAAAAGCTTCAATAAACTCCAAGCTTCTTGGAAAAAGACTCGAATATTCTCTTCGCCACGCTCATGAAGGCTCCATTGATTAGCTCTCCAGTTTTTGCGCTTGTCTCGAAGAATTCAGCCTTTATCTGTGATGCTTGGTGTGCCCCTTCCTCCTTCTTGACGGCTCTTTCAGTGTCAAGGTCAATCTTGTTGCCAAGCAGGGTTAAAGGGATGTTGCCACACACTGCTCCAACCTCTTTAGCCCATTTTGGTATGGTATCGAATGACTTCCTGTCCGCAACGCTGTAGACAAGCATTGCTGCCCTTGCACCTGGGTAGTAGAAGGATCTTATTCGCATGAATTGCTGCTGTCCTCCAAGGTCCCACAGTTGCAGCTTTATTTGCTGCCCGTTTATGCTCAGCGTCTTCACCGCAAAATTGGTGCCAATTGTAGTTATGTACTCCCCTAGAAAGCGGTCCTGGGTGTACCGTAATATGAGCGAGGTTTTCCCGACCCCGCCTTCGCCTACCACAACTACCTTGAACACATACTTAGGGGATTGGAACATGTTTGTTAGACCCTCTCAACTATAGATTAATGATCAGATGGAAACGATTATATTGTTTTCTAGAGGAACTGCCTATTTACCCTTTATCAGTCTTGGTGTCTCCACTGATAGAGACTTGTGACTCTTCCCCGTTATCATCTTTACTGTGCTCATCTTTAACATAAGGGGAAGTCAGGGTTTTCTTAGCTTTTTCTACTATCAATGGACCTATCCCCTTAGCTTCTGCGATTGGCCCCGATAAACGCTTTGTCTTACCCGTTTTGGATTGTATTACGTCAGTCTCCACTATTTGCCTAAAAACATTATGAGGAGTGCTTGCTTTCAACAGAAGATTCTCAGCAAGCGTAACACCGATGTTCGGAAGACCACATACTAGGTATAATTGCTGTTGTGCTAGGGTAAGCGTCTTTTCTCTCGGTCTTATCACAACGGGGCGCTTGGCCTTGGCTTGCTCGCAATATGCTACCCGCTCAATGAACCTGGCGGTGTGCTTCGTATCTGGGGTTGGAACTATTGGAACCCTAAGCTCCACTGCGATACTCGTTAAAGCGCCCCATACCGAAGCCTCGTTTATCCTTGTGAACTTGAAGACCACCGGTAGGTATCCTTCGACAACAAGGATGGGGATCTCATAAGCATCTTTGAGTCTGACACATTCATCAAACAGCCTATTAGTGTAGATCGAGTTCGCAAACTCCTTAACACTCTTCCTTTCGATAGCTACACGGTCAGACACAACATAATCCCCGACGCTAAGCTGCTTCTCAACAACATTGACATCCAGTTCTCGGAGATAATCGCTAACCTTTGACCGAAGCTCTCTGTTGTCGACAAAAACAGTTATCTTTTGAGAAGCCGACTCGGCGCTCTCGCTTTCAAAAGAGTCTAGCGTTTTTTGATCCATGCTTGACGCACTTCTCCTATAGGATTGTGAAGTGCGCCTTATTTAAGAGAATAGGTCCTGAGTAACCCTTGAATATCGTGCAGCCAACCACAATCCTATTTAACCAACAAAGAAAGACGAGAACCGAGTCAGAAGCAGCAAAATGAAAATTCTTCAGACAAGTTCTGCAAAGAATGTGAACAGGACACTTCTTCCAGAGGAACTCATCAAAAATGATCTCTTGGACTACTGCTTGACTCTCCTTCTAGCCTGAGCATTTCGGCGAGCTTCCATTCTGGCCCTCCGTCTTCTGCGAGCCCTAGTAGACCTCTTTTCTAGGCCACTCATTGCTTCAAGTTTTTGCCTTACCCGCGATCTTTCCCTTTCTTCTGCATCCTTCTGAATCCGTTCCTTCAGTGGTAAGAGTTCCCTATTAACATCAAACAGCCTAAGCAAGTATTGCTTAATCAGCTTGTCGTGCTGTCTTGCCGTTATCCTGCCTGAGTCATACTGCTTTTCAAGGTCCTTTATTTTACCACGGAGGTCATCAGCCTCTTTGGAAATAGAATCGACTTTCTCTACTAGTGACGAATGCTCTCCTTCACTAAGGAGACCCGGACCAGCTGACAAGGTTGCGGGCTGCACAGTGGGATCACCCCTATTCTTAGACTGTGTCAGTGCCAATTCCCCCATTCGACGCTAATCGAAAGGGTTTTCCTATTAATACCTCAGTATCAGGGCATTTAAGAGCATTTCCGATTAAATGAAGCAGTTTTGGAAGTCAATTGCGAACTTGACTTGCATACCGCTTTGATAGGGTGCAAAAACTGGGACTTTATATCAAACAATTCCCAATACAATTAGGGTTTTCTCAGTTTATATCAACAATGTTTATCAATGCGTATTCCCCTAATATTATTACTGGGATACGCATTTGAGTGAAGCTAATAACGCGAGCCCCAATGGATTTGGACAGTCGTCCCGAGACGTTTCCATCTGGCAGAGGGATGAGCTTCTTTTAGTCCTCAAATCAACTGACAGGTGTCTCCCATTAGAGGACATAGCCAAGTTCGTTTACTTCTTAGAAGATGTTTTGCCCAGTGACAAGGTAGTAAAGTTCCTGGGAACCCCTTCCATTAGTAGGCAACTCGAGCAGATGATCAAATCAGGGCTGGTTGAGAA
>JAUQYT010000016.1 GCA_030587605.1 Candidatus Njordarchaeum guaymasense | reverse complement strand
CATCATTGATCGAACTCTTGTGGTTGGAGAGATTGTCGATCCCTTTACTAGGGTAGCCTCTAACGCCTCGTTTGACAGACGAATTCACAGAAGTCATCACCTTTAGCGATACATTTCAACTCAAAGCACTCAATGGGCTTGCTCAGAACTGATTCGACGACCCCGGCGAACATTCCTGCGAGATAGGGATTCATCGGTTTCCCAGTTTGTGCGCTTTCTGTGCAGAGGGAATTCATTACTCTGAATGAGACAAGGTCATTAGAGAACGATAATAGCTTGACCATCCCTAATCCGAAAGCTGATATGAAGCCAGCAAATGACTCAATTAGTGTCTTTGGATCTGTGGTGCTTATCTCAATGTTCATGGAGGATAAGAGTTTCTTGAATAGGGTCTGTCCATAGTTCTTGAAGAATTTGTAGACTTCGTCTGAGAGTTGTTCATATCCAAGTATGCTAACAAAATGCTCCATAAGGGCGGGTATGTATGTGGCTTCGTTGATGGTTAATCTTAGGCCCATGAAGTCTACAGACCCATCTGCGCCGTATCTCAACAGGTTTCTATACGTTGAGAGTGGTTCGGAGAACGGTGTTACTAAGCGTGGCTTGTTGCTCACAATATCATAGGGGACTTCATCTGTGTAGTAGTTGGGAACCGGTGACTGCTTTACGCGAATGAATCTCTGAAAACTGCCTTTGACCTCCTTCATGGTCAACACAACTGTACCGTCGAACAGGTGCTCAAAGGCAGCCACGACAGTTTCATCGAACATCAAGGGGTTTAAAAATGTAAGGCTTGTTGCGTGATGCTGCCTCGCAATTTGGATGGCCTTCTTTACTGCCTTGTATGCTGGCTCATACTTGTAGTTCATGATCTGTGAAGACAATGAGTATACAACAGCTCTGGCGCCCTTGAATCTTCCATCCTTTAGACTGATGTCGGTGATCTGAGCTAGATCATAGTAGAGGCGAAGCATGGCGTTAGGGTCGTACAGGTTTTCAGTCATCAAGATAGGACTAGTATGCTCGGGATCATATTTTCCCTCATTGCATAGATCAGCAATAATCAATGAGCCAGATCGTAGTGGTTCTTCTGCGTCTAATCCAAACTCCTTGAGTCTGGTTATGATGTCTTCGTGAGGTCGATCATACGTGACTATTGCGCATATGTCTCCGCGGCGTATTCCATCATCTAGAAAGGATGCGATGAAAGCCAATTCCTCTGTCCCTGGCACTACTTCTAGCAAGTGGGCATTGCCTGGGATGAGGCCGCCTCCCATCATTCTGTCAAGATCTCTGATACCAGTGCTAACGTATTTGGTCAATTGTATCTACCTGCGCTCCCGGCGTAATCCTTCAGCCTTGCTCGCCAAAGCTACCCTAGGAACGTTATCATAGGACTTTCAGATCTGCGTAATACTATGAGTGAGCACAGAAATATATCTATGACTCTCCTAAGGAGCAGGGTTGTCGCTGTATTTTGGAATTTCGCAATCCGCGGGTCGTACATGCAGTTGCCCTAAAACGGTATCCACGGAAGTTGTGTGGTGAGGAAGATTGTTTAACCTTTTCACTCAGGTTGAGCAATGGATATTGTTGACTAGTGCCAACCTCTACAGGTGATCCTCAGTTGTCTTCTCGATCCTTACCTAGTCTACATTATCTGGGATTACGGAAAAGGATTAAGAAGGCAAGGTATGTATTCACTGGTGTGAACGACTGACAGTTGCAGCTTGTGGATTGAAGCCTTCGGAGGTGTAACATATGTGCTGACCGAAGACAGGAAGCTCGTACTCGTTATAGACTTCGGCGGGCAATACGCTCACCTGATTACCAGACGAATTCGGGAGATTGGAGTCTACTCTGAGTTGGTGGCTTACACCGATGTGGTTGAAGAGAAACTGATCGGTGAGCAGAAGCTTGGTGGCGTTATACTTTCAGGCGGACCCAGTAGCGTTTATGACAAGGATGCTCCCGCAGTGAGCAAAGAGTTCCTCGACTCTCTTGTCGAAAAGGGCATCCCAATTCTTGGAATATGTTACGGGCACCAACTGATAGCTCACTTGTTCGGCGGAAAAGTGGAACCTAGCGGGAGCAGAGAATACGGTAAGGTGAAGCTCAAAGTTACTGACAGGAAAGACTTGCTCAAGGGGCTGAACAATGAAGAAACTGTTTGGATGAGCCATGGGGACCAAGTCGTCTCGCTTCCGCAAGAGTTCGAGAGAATTGCGTCAACGGAGATCTGTCCTCAGGCTGCATATCGCTCCAAGGAGAAAGGCATCTACTCTGTGCAGTTCCACCCTGAAGTACGGCATACAGTCAACGGTATTAAGATCTTAAGAAACTTTGTCCTCAACATTTGCAGACTGGCTCCCACATGGAACCCCCTAGACTTTATTGAAGCGACTGTACAGCAGGTCAAGAACCAAGTTGATGGAGGGAGGGTAGTTATGGGGGTCAGCGGGGGCGTCGACTCAACCGTCGCTGCAGAGTTGATACACAGAGCTATCGGCGACAACATCCATTCCATATTCGTTGACACAGGTTTGTTGAGAGAAGGCGAAGCTGAGCAAGTTAATGAAACGTTCACAAAGCAACTCAAATTCAAGAATTTCCACTACGTCGATGCAAGTGAACTCTTCCTGTCAAAGCTGAAAGGAGTCGAGGATGCCGAAGAGAAGAGGAAAACCATAGGATCAACTTTCATCGAGGTCTTCGAGAGCAAAGCCAACGAACTCAAAGAAAAGTATGGTGAATTCGAATTCCTCGGGCAAGGCACAATATATCCTGACAGGATAGAGAGTGCCCAAGCAAGTAAAGCCTCCTCCAGGATCAAGAGTCACCACAATGTCGTGCTGCCTGAATGGATGCACTTGAAACTTGTTGAACCTATCAAGGATCTCTATAAGGATGAAGTTAGAGTCATTGCTGAAAAGATTGGAATACCTGACGAGATAACGTGGCGCCAACCCTTCCCAGGCCCAGGGCTTGCGGTAAGATGCCCCGGTGAGATCACAAAAGAGAAACTGGAGATACTTAGAGGAGCAGATGCGATAGTTAGAGAAGAGATTAAGAAAGCTGGACTCGAAAAGAAACTCTGGCAAGCCTTTGCCGCCATACTGCCTGTGAAGACTGTCGGGGTGATGGGGGACCACAGAACATATCAATACGCTGTCGCCATAAGGGCAGTTGAAAGTGAGGATGCTATGACGGCAAACTTCTCAAAGCTGCCTTGGGATCTGCTGGAAAGAATCGCGCTACGAATAGTCGACGAAGTCAAAGGCGTAAACAGGGTTCTATACGATGTGACGGACAAGCCACCAGCAACGATAGAGTTAGAGTAAAATGCTCAGAGTTCACTCAAGATCTCCTCTGTTTTTACCAAGGGCGACTCCTACTTCGTAATGCTGATATATTAGGTGACCACATAGAAGGCGGCATATACGCGTATATACCGTACATAAGTGAAGGGAGAGGACTCAGTTTATGCCGTCTTTCACTAAAAAGAAGGATCTAAGTTATGATGCGAAGCCTTGGCAGGCTTCCTATGATAAACATGTTCCGAAGAGCCTCGAACCATATGACAAGAAGAAGTTGCTCTTCGAAGTCTTGGATGACGCTGCTGCGAAGTTTCCTGACAGAGACGCACTCATATTCTTCAAACGACGGATAACCTACGGCGAGTTCAAAGATCTTTCTGAGCGCTTCGCTACAGCCCTCGCCGCACTAGGGGTCAAGCCTGGCGACGTTGTGGGGAATCAACTTGCTAACATCCCTCAATACCAGATCGCTCTTTACGGCGCATTGAAGGCTGGGGCTACGGCGATGGGAGTGAGCCCGCTGCTTAAGGAGCGGGACCTCACTCATCAAATCAATGATTCAGGCGTCAAGGCGATAATAACTCTGGACAGTACCCTGCCACTCATTAATAATGTGCGCGGAAAGCTGGAGAAGCTGAAGCACGTCATTGTCACGTCGCCAATGGACTTTTCGCCCGGTGAGAGACCCGGACCTCAGGAAGTTCCGGGGACACTGCAGTTCTTGAACCTACTTTCCAAGTACAAGGCTAATCCGCCCAAGTTGAAGGGTGTCATCGACCCTGTTACTGCTCCTGCTCTGTTGCAGTATACAGGCGGGACCACAGGTGTCCCGAAGGGTGCAATGCTCACTCACTTCAGTATGTTAAGTAATTTGAAGCATATGGGCACTTGGATGAAGCTTGAGGAAGGCAAGCATGTTGGTATAAGTGCGTTTCCTTTCTTCCATCAAGCTGGCTTGGCGCTATCCATCCTCTCGGTGTGCATGGCCGGGACTCAAATTATGCTACCGAACCCTCGTGACATCAGGACAATGTTCCAGCTTCTCAGGGAGTTCAAGCCTGACATTACCGCCAATGTTCCAACACTATACCAAATGATTGCCCAACACCCTGAGGCAAAAAAAGAGGACTTCGCTTCTCTCAGGATTTGCGTGAGTGGTGCCGCGCCGTTTCCACCTGAAGCCATCAGAGAGTTTGAGAGAAGGACTGGCGCCACAGTCCTTGAAGTCTACGGCATGACGGAGGCATGTCCCATAGTCACAATGAATCCGAGGTACAGAGAAAGAAAAATAGGATCAGTCGGGATGCCTATGCCGGATACCGACGTGAGGATAGTAGACCTTGAGACAGGAACAAAAGTACTACCACAAGGTGAGGCTGGTGAAATAATAGTCCGCGGTCCACAGATAATGAAAGGATACTGGAACAAACCTGACGAGACGGCCCAAGCACTAAGAGACGGATGGTTTCACACTGGGGATGTCGGCAAGATGGACGAGGATGGTTACTTCTACGTCGTTGACAGAACGAAGGATATGATCATCGTATCTGGCTTCAAGGTGTATCCACGCGAAGTCGACGACGTACTTACTGAACACCCAGCTGTTGCCCTGGCTGCTGTAGTCGGGACACCTGACCCTAACCGACCTGGCAGTGAAATCGTCAAAGCCTTTATCGTGTTAAAGGCAGGTCAACAAGGAAGCGATAAGCTCGCCGAAGACATAAAGAGCTTCGTTAAGGAGAGACTCGCGCCCTACAAGGTACCCAAGATTATCGAGTTCAAGAAGGAGCTACCGCTCTCGCTGGTCGGAAAGGTACTCAAACGTGAACTGCGAACAACCCCCAAGTGATCTACGCTTCATCGGTCCATAGCAATCTTGCGGAAACCCTGGGGGCTCTACTAGTTCGCTGAGAAAGAGGTCAACTATGAGTAGCAAGAAAACATACCTCACTAGGCGAAGAAAGGGACAGATCTTGGGAGTCTGCTAAAGGTAGCGAAGTCCTCCACCCCGAGCTATCAATGTTCATCGAAGATCTTCCGCGTTACACATGTTGCCTTGTCCATCCTCGGAGCTTATTCAACTATAGGTTCTTCTTTAGTTTCATTGGCATATTGACTCGTACTCTCCGGCAATACCACATAAACAACTACAGTGACCACCCCATTGACTCTGACATATTGAACTGGGGAGTAGCTGACTTCTACGTCATCTGCATATTTGGGGAGAGCAATCGAACCGCTCATGCAGAGCTGGCCTAGGTGGAGGTATCTCCCTGGTTGCCGGTACTACTTAGCCGCTCCCCATCAACAATGTTAATATAGGGTGTCTGGTAGAAGATCAACCACAAATTCTGCAACGAGTAGCTTGTCTAGATTGATCTCGCGCCTCTACTTATGTTCGCGTCAAGTGAGTTGAGTTGCTATATGGTTTCGACTAGAGTTAGTCTAGCGACTTTGTATTTTGCCACTCTGGTTATGCGAGCTGCTGGGTTCGCTTCTATCGCTGTCGCGACGAGTGGTGCCTACCTTGGTGTTGGTCCTTCAGCTGACTTTATGCGTGGCGTGATTGTGGCGAGCTACCCTGCGGCCGAACTCGTAACCGTGATGGGGTTCGGCGCCATGTGTGACAGCATCGGCAGGAAACCTGTGCTGATTCTGGGGCACTTCCTAACAGCTCTCGCGGCGTTCATGTTCATCTTTGCTCAAGGTGCTATTGCGCTTATGATGGCTTTCTCGGCGCTCTTTGGAGTTGGGGCAGCATCCAAGGTTTCCTCGACTTTAACGATGATTTCAGATATGTCGACCATTAAGAACAGGGCTAAGCATATGGGCATCTTCGATATAGTGACTTTGGGTGGTCTAGCGGGTGGCTATATTGCTGGCATGATGCTGATCAATATTTTCCTCTTCACGATATTTGAGAGCCTCGTGTTGGCTGGAAGCATGGTCATGGTCTCCGTTGTACTCGTCCTATTCCTAGTCAGGGAAACAAGAGGCGAGAAGGTAGCGTCAATCGGAGTCAAAGCGCTCTTCAAGAGAGTGTTCTCGAATAGGGAAATAATCCGATTGCTGCCTGTCTATACACCCATCATCTGCCTGTACGGTTTGATCATAGCCTTTGCCCAAGGCATAGCCGAGTCAGGAGATATATTCAGTTCAAACCAAGCTCTTCTTATCCTAGGAGTAGTTGGCATTGCCCTCATTTCAGGACTGTTTATTCTAGGACACGTGTCTGATCGCCTGCTGCGGCGTAAGCCCTTCATCATTGTTGGATTGTTCTGCTTCGGTATCCTTGCGACGGTTCTGACCCTTAACGTGAGCTCGATAGAAGCACTTTGGCCTATCTTACCTCTAGTAGCGCTGGTAAGCTTCGGAGCGGGAGCGTTTCCGCCAGCCATCTTAGCTTATCTGAGTGACATATCGAAGCACGAAACCCGTGGAACAACCTTCGGCGTATACTCCATGATACTTGGCACGGGAATGATAATAGGTCCGCTGAGCGGCTCTCTAGTGATCCCTGTCTACGGATCAATTGGTTTCGTGCTACTAGTGTGCTTATACGTGGTATTGGGCGCATCTTTCAGCTTACGCCTCCCCGAACCTCTTAAAGAGCAGAAAACTTCATCACGAAAGTAGAAAACGCGCCGAGTGCCATATGACAGAAGAAGCATCGCCTCTCGCTGATCTTCATACGACTCTGGATCTATTGGACATCCTTTTCATGTTGGTGGTCCGTGATCTGTCCATTCCGGCGCCCTCGCGTTGGGGATCGACTCTGACCTTGGCATGTAAGGCTTGATGTCTACTATTGGGGAACCGTCCATGGCGTCTAGCCCCTTGACGATCAGAGTGCAGCCTTTGATTTCAACGAGTTCTACAACGGAGAGCCCTATGGGATTTGGCCGACTTGGACTTCTACAGGAGAAAACGCCAACCTCTGGCGCGCCAAGATGCCTTCTCGGAACAACTTTCAGCGTTTGCCGCTCCTTCTTGTGGTCACGCAAGTGAAACCAGTAGAGAATAATAATGTGCGAGAAGTTTTCAAGACCCTTGAGCCCTGCGCAGAACTCAGGAAAGATTGTCACCTTCGATGCCTCTTCTTGAACAACACCTATGAAGTCTACCTTGCCACTCTTTTGTTCAGATGCTCCGCTCATAGGTGAGCAACCCCATCATCGTACTCCTTAAATCAATAATGAATAACTCATATCACAGATTTTGATGGTACTCTGCTCTAGCTGTAACACTTAAATAATTGGCGTAACAAATCTCTCACGGTTTGCTTCATGTCATACGGAGTGGAGTGATTTGGAGAAGTTCATGAAGGAATTGGCCTCGACGATAGAAGCTGGAGACTATAAGGCGGCCATGAAGCTTGTCCAAGATGGACTTAAGCAGGGTATCGAAGCGGAGGAAATCATATCAAAAGGCCTCGCTAAAGGGATGATGATCGCCGCCAAGAAATATGAGAGTAAGGGAATGTATATTGACATGATTTTCCGATCAGCGCGCGCCTTCACCCTCAGTCTAATGGTCGCTGAGGGTAAGCTTAAGAAGAAGGTAAAATCGGGACGTGTTCTTCTCGGTGTTCTCGGCGGTCCGTGGACTATAGGGAAGGATGTTGTGAACGCCGTTTTGAAGGCAAACGGTTTCGAGACTTTTGACGCTGGCTCCAACGTCCCACCGGAGGTCGTAGCAGACAAGGCTGCTGAGTTCAAGCCCGAAATAATTGCCACGGCAATCTTCCTCTCCCAGAGCGACGTCTTACTGAAACAACTAGAGGAGGAGTTGACTAAGCGAGGCATCAGGCACAAGGTTCGAACTATTCTTTCGGGTCCAGCTGCAAACCAGAGGATGGCAGAGCAATATGGCTACGACTCCTACGCGAAAGATGCGGTAGCGATTGCTGAGAAAGCCAAGGTCCTAGTAAACGAATTGAAATCGGAGATGACGTCACTCGATAGAGTAATGACGACCCTAAGACACAAGGAACCTGATAGGGTTCCATTTGTTCCTTTCACTGCGACTTTTGCAGCTCACTTTGCTGGCATACCGTATGGCCTATACTGCAAGAGCGGAAAGGCGATGGCTGAGGCTCAGGCTAAGACTCAAAGGTATTTTGGGTATGATGCGACTGTTGTGACTTCTGACATGGTTCGGGAAGTGGAAGACCTTGGTGGCAAGATAGTGAGACCAGACGACGAAGTTCCTTATTTCGAAAAGAAACTCCTTGACCTCCAATCCGGAACAATTGAAAAGGACTTCCACAACCTCAAGACACCAGACCCAAGAAAAGGCTACATGGGCGAACAGGTAAAAGCAGTAGAGATTATACGCAAGGAATTGGGTCCAGACGTTCCAATAATCGGTTGGACTGAAGGTCCATTTCAAGGGACGACAGCGCTAATGGGGTGCGATGAAACAGCTCTATACCTAATGGAGCAGAACCCCGACCTGTTGAGAGAGATGATCGAGTTCCATATGGAACTAGAAGTTGAGTTCGCTGAGGCGCAAGTGGAAGCTGGAGCAAACATCATTGGCAACGGAGAGACTGGGGCATATTTCACCTCGCCCGAAATGTTTCAGAATTGGGCGCTCCCCTTCGAAAAAGAAGTCTATAAGAAGATAAACAAGCTAGGTGTACCCGTTCTAATCCACTGTTGTGGATTTGTGCCTCAGAACATAAAGTACGCTCCTGAAGTCAACCTCGGCGGAGCAATACAGTTCGACTACCAAGTGAACCTAGCGTGGGCAAAGAAACTGATTGGGGAAAAGATAACGATAATGGGAAACCTTGAAAGTAACATTCTAATGGCAAGGGAATCTCCAGATAAAGTTGCCAGAGCATGTGAGCGCGCAATCAGCATCGCGGGACCGGGCGGCGGATACTGGCTTTCGGCAGGGTGTGAAATAGCTAAAATGACAACCGTGGAGAACATGAGAACGATAGTTAGAACCTGTAAAACCTTCGGCAAATACCCACTGCAGAAAAGAGCGAAGAAAACATCTTCTTAGCTACTTCTTGAAGGTGACCAGACAACTTGATAGTTGACGCTCATCATCACTGGCTCATTTCAAGAGACGAGCTCATACGGAGGGCGAAGGGAAAACCGTCTCTCACACCGAATGTCCTGAAATACCTTGTTTCAGCGCTTCCACCCAAGATCAAGTGTGATAAGGAGAGAGTGAAGCTCTACATCGAAGCAATGAATAGGGAGCACATCGATAAACTCGTACTCTTCTCTTTGGATTGCGCTGGATGCTATGATGACATCGTCATGAGAGTTGTCCAAGAGCTCCCAGACAGATTTGTGGGTCTTGCGACGGTTGATCCATTAGAAAAAGGTGCTCCAGATAGACTTGAAGAAGAGATCAAAGACTACGGTTTCAAAGGGCTGAAGCTCTACGCGCTTATCGGACCCTATGAGGACAAGAGGTACTACCCATTATATGAAAGAGCCGAGAAACTCGGCGTGCCAATATTGTTTCACACTGGAAACACGTACCTGTTCCCACCAGTCCTCGCAAAATGGACACACCCAATCCAGTTGGACGCGATTGGAGTGGACTTCCCAAAGTTGAAGATGATAGCTGCTCACCTTGGGTACCCTCACTGGGATGAGATGCTCGGAGTCGTTTTCAGAAACAACAATGTCTATGTCGACATTAGTGGCGGAGGTTATGTTGGGGTTCTTCGATGGATAAACGAATGGAAGCAATCTGGACTCTCTTCATTCGAGGAAGTAGGTCTGCTACCAGATTACCTCTCGTCCAAGATACTTTTCGCCACAGATCTGCTTTCGATAGCTCCCATCACACCATTGATCAGTGAACCGCCTCACAGGCACTGGACAAGGTATATCGAGTTTGTGAGGAAGTTGAACCTAACTGATTCAAGCAAAGAAATGATCCTCGGACGAAACGCTGAAACTCTGTTCAAAATCAAGAAACAATGACGGCGAACGTGCTGGCAGTATGACTGCTAGGAAAGCCTTTTATTCATGAAGGAATCGAAATAGGGCGACAACAGCCAACTCTACGTTGGCGCACCATCCACTGTACCAGGAGAATAGCGTTTTGAAGAGAAATGATGAGCTTGCAAGTCTAAAGAGTGGAATAGGTCTTGGTAGGAAGATCGTCTACACCTTTGGAAACTTGGGTTCACCGCTTTTCTACAACGTAGTTGCTGTCTACTTGATGGATTACTATCAAAGCATAGTAGGTCTAGATATTGGGTTATACGGATTGGCTCTGATGATATATGGGATTTGGAACGCCTTCAACGATCCGATAGCAGGTTATGTCACTGATAGGACGAAAACCCGGTGGGGGAGAAGAATCCCCTTTGTCGCGTTCTTAACGCCTTTGACGCTTGTATTCTTCATCTTGGTTTGGTTCCCGGCATTAGTTGGCGCTCCGCTCGCTGTCCCCTACAATATAACCATGTTCTTCTACCTTCTGATCACGTTGAGCATATTCGACACATTCTATACATTTGTCACTGTTCCATACTTTTCGCTTTACATCGAAATGTTCCCTGACTTCAAGGAAAGGACAAACGTAAACGCGTCAAGACAGCTCCTTGCAATGTTAGGTCTAATACTTGCTTTCGCTCTACCACCCGTCCTAGTATCGACGTTCTCTGAAGGATCAAATCAGTTGCCAGGATATCTTTGGATGGGACTAATACTAGGAAGTATTGCTGCAGCTATGTTTCTGCTATCCATTCTTGGAAGCAGAGAGAGACCTGAGTTTTACCTTGAGCCAACATTGCCACCAGTTCAGGCAATTAAGCAGACATTGAAAAACAAAGCTTTCCTGACTTTCGTTGGCGCAAACTTGATGATCCAGTACACTTGGCTTCTGCTCCCAGCTTTTACACCGCTATTCACCCGCTACATCCTAAATGATTTCAGTCTTACGACACTGTTGCTTGGTGCGATGTTCATCTCAGCGATACCCTTCCTGTTCTTGTGGCAATTCGTCAACAAGCGGCTGGGAACCAAGAGAACATTGATGATCGCGATGACATGGTTTGGAGTATCGTGTCTTCCTCTTCTCTTCGCCGCGGACTTGACGTTGATACTCGTCACGCTTGTTCTGATAGGAATAGGTCTTTCAGGTGTAATGATGACGCACGAGATAGCGCTTGGAGATGCAATCGATGAAGACGAAATTGTCACGGGGAAAAGAAGAGAGGGGGTCTTCTACGGAATAAACACGTTCGTAGTTCGTTGGGGCTTTCTCCTAGTCGCGTTGACAGACCTGGTCTTCTTGGGGATGAGGGGATTCGTCTACCCGATAGGCGGAATACCACAGCCCCAGCCAGCCGCTGTCCTGGATGGTATTAGACAAGCAATCTCAATAGTGCCATTCCTAGCGCTTATCGTAGGTGTTCTAATATTCAAGTTCTACCCAATCCACGGAGAGCGCTTTATCAAACTGAAACAAGATCTGGCAAAACTCCACAAAGAAAAAGCTAAGCGTATTCATAGGAAATAGCTGATACCGTGACCGACTTAGAACCAAGAAATGAGGATCTAGTCTTCCTGCAAGACCATTTCTTTCTTTTTTTGGAAGGATATAAATTATGGCCCTGGTTCTGTTTTGGAGTATCGATACAAAAGAAAGATTTCTGGAGATGGATAATCGCCCAAGATAGGGTAACTCTTTGGCTCGTCAAACGAACTGGCGGCGCGGAAGAACATTCGTCTAAGGGATCAAGGTGGGCTCTAGGGCAACCGTGTGATTCGAATGTCGCTTCCGGCGATCACTATAATTACTAACGTTTGGCGAATGCGCCTGCTGCCGGCTCATCCCCATTGGTTTCCGCAGTCCCTGCAAACCCAGAGTTTCTTGTAGACAGGCATACCGCCAATATAGGTCATTACTTTGCCCTTTTCTTCTCCGCTATGAACACGGATCGATCCACATTTTGGACAGACGACTCGGGATCCAGTAGATTCCTTTGGAGGAGCTTCCTTCGGTTCTTTTGGCAAATTGAATCAAACCTCCAGACATGCGTATCGTGAATGATTTTCTAAATCTAACCTAACTAGACGCTTCGAGATAAATATAACGTTCTCTCTTCCCTATATAGTCTACCATAAAAATTGTGATCTTCGCAAGAAATGAGACTCGCGAACCAAGGTTGATTTCTTACCACAAGGGGAGAATGGCAAGGGGCTAAGTCTAACCAGCCTTGATCGATTCGACTTCATTCCTCGTCTAGTCCTGCTCTTCCGCTTCTACTGCTTCCATTATTGACTTTACTTTCTCCTCCATGCCTTTCTCAACATCACGTCTATCGTCAACCTTCACAGTCGTGATAACTCTCTTGACTTTTCCATTAGTGCCCAAGAAAACTGCTTCGTGAGCAGCCTTCACAGCCTCAAATGCGCCTTCAACGTCTTCTGCTTCGAAGACCGTGCTCATCGGCGTCACCTCGAACTTCACACCGAAGCCTTCAAGCGCCCTTACCGCATGAGCCAAATGCTTCCCGACACTGGGGCCTTCCCCCAAGGGGATGATGCTCAGTTCAACCACAACCACCATTATTATCCATCACCCTCATCTATTCCTGACTTCGCATAGTTTCTGGTGTTCTGTCTATTCTTATCACTTATTCCCCGATCCAATCCTCCACGCTATGTTCTCTCTCGCATGTATTATAAATACTCTTTGAGAGGAGTCGGTCGAGTTCGTCCTATGAGGACACTTTCTCAACGTAGGAAATCGGTGACTAAAAAAAGAAAAGCTGGGGAAGGACTCTGTCATAACCAGAGAAGCGATGCCTAACTGTCACTTCCTGGCGAACATTCTCGCAAGTATGGATAGAAAGAGACCGACCCAGCCTAGAGTTTGACCGGTTGCGAAGACGGCAATGAAACTTGCGTACAGACCATAGCCTTGAGCCAAACCTGAGACCAAGCCTATCACGACAGTGATCAGCCCAAACCCCGCCCCTAAGCCAATGAAAAGTTTACCTGTTGTCACCCTTCCGCCCAAGACGAGGAATCCGCCGATGATAACTGCTACGCCACCAAGTGAAGCAATCACAGTCAGGGCTATCAGAACGTACCCGATGGCTGTAGCGTATTGGGGAAAGTGCGCTTCGAGCTCCGCGAAGGCGAAACCGAGGATACCGACGCTACCAGTTACCCCCGCTAGTATCATAAGAGTACCCGCAACCAAAGCCAACAAGAAAGCGAAGCGAAGTTTACCGACACCAGACCCCTTCCTACCTTCTTTCGCAGACAATGAAATCACTACCACAATACTAGTTTATTTTTTGGAACCATCATTATACAATCGCACCTATTATAGTTAACTATCAATGCAGGCGACCTCTGCCCATTTTTCTGAGTGATATAATTCTTCAACGAACTTGTGCCTGTTCTAAGCAATAATCCTGGCAATTAGCGAGAGGATCAGCCCGATCCAGCCCATGGACTGTCCAGCGACAAAGATGGCAACAATGCTTGAGAGTATAGCCCAGCTGAGGCCTAGCCCTGAAAACAGATTGATTGCGAATCCGACCAAACCGACACTTCCGCCTAGGCTTATGAAGAGTTTACCAGTCATTCTCTTCTTCTTCAAAACAAGAAATCCACCAGCGATAACCGTAACACCGCCGAGCGAGGCGATCACCGTCAGTAGCATGAGTGTTATGTGGATCAGACCAGCCAACTGAGGAAGCAGTGAAGAAATCTCTTTGAACGCGTCACCGAGAATTCCCAGACTGCCGGTCACTCCAGCTACTACCAAGAGACCGCCGGCAACCATTGCTAGCAAGAAAGATAGCCAGCGTTGAAGGTTGGCGTGCTTCTTCTCTCGCGCCCTCTTTGACAAGAAAAGCACCTTACTAGAACTTGGATTCCAATTCTGAGATTCTCTGCTGCCTAAAAGCTGCCTTTAGCAGCTTCTCTTGCACTGCTAGATGACGTTAGGCACAATTGACTACCTCCATGAACCTCTTGAGATGCAAGGGAACCATGATTGTGGATGCAAGAGGGTGCAAGTAACATTGGGTCTTCCTGCTCAGCGCACTTGAAGCATTCTCCACTCTCTGTAGTCCGTTATGACCTTTAAGTATCCATTGAGCAAGCGGTCTACGTCTTTGTCGCCTGTGTCGACTTTCAGGTATCCGCCGTCTATGTCTCTTACCTTAGTCTTCGTGGCCATCGCAATTATGTGGTCTTTGCCAACCTCTCTTATGACTTTCGGGCTTATCTGCTGGTTTCCTCTACCAAATATGATGCCTTGTCGCCCGATTGGGGAGACAACTATCCACGTTCTTCTCCTACCCCCGTGTTTCCTAATTTCCTTGAGAATGGTTTCCTCGTCAACGTCAAGAGCTATCGTCTGACCCTTGTGGTACAAGTCAACTCCGAGGGTGGTCTTCTTAGCGCCTAACATATCTACAAGGCATTTCACTGTTGTTCCTGGTCCAAGGATATAGAGCGCGTTTGAATCCATGTCTTCGATGATTGTCTTGGCTAGTGCCTTCTGGTTCTCCTTCTCGTCAACTGCGTCAGGTGAAAGCTCCTTGCTAGTTTGGCTCATCATGGGCACGTACAAGCACTTCATGTAGCCGTAGAGCCGGACGGAGAGCCTGTCACTCCTGAAGGCCTCCTCGTCTACGTCCATAACCTCCAGGTCACTGACTTCAGCCTTCCCGTCAGAATATAGGGCAACTATCTCAGCCGCGTTGACGGGGTTCAAGGCGAAAACTCCGCTGTACATCTTTACGCCAGAAGGAACGCCAAGAGCGGGTGGAAGAAAAGCTGATTCCGACTTCTTCAACACACCCAGTACGTCTCTTGCGGTTCCATCTCCGCCCACGAAGACTATTAGATCGACCTTTTGGTCCGCAAAATCCGCAACCGCCTTTTTAGTATCTTGAGCGCTGCTCGCATAGAAAGAGGCAGTAATATCGCTAGGGTGATAGCCTTCCGCTCTCGGGCCAGTGGCAGGTATCGGTAGAACTCCATGTGCTTTCAATCCGGCTGCTTTCAGCTCGTCTTCGCCCATCGCTCCTTTGCAGGTGACAACGTCTGGGAATCTGATTTTCCTCTCGAAGCTTCTCTTCAGCGCCTCGAGGAATTCAACTGCTCTTAGCGGTGAAAGAGGCTTGGCTCCGCGTTTCACAGCTTCCTTCACAACCTCATCAGTTCCTTTTAGGCCTACTCGACCGCCCATGCCCGCAACGGGGTTGACGAGAAAACCCAATTTCATTTTTCTTTGTTCACTTCTTGCGTTCCTTGCTGGGTGACTCCACGGAATGGCCCCCTGTCAGCCTCAAGACCAGCTTTGCTACTCTACTTCCAAGTTCTATGCAGAACTTCAGTTCTCCTGCGCGTGGGGTTTCTACAGCTGCCGCGCCATAGTGCTTGTCATCAGGTCGCCCTTGAACGATCATGCCGTGCACCAGCATTGTCTGCAATATAGAGAGTAATGTTGTTTCTGCACCGGTTGCTGTTCCACCGGAACTGGTAAATGCGGCACCAACTTTGCCTTCGAGTTTCCCATGAATCTTCTCTGACGAGTCTATTAGAGCTTTGAGTTTTGCTGACATTTGCCCGTAATATGTTGGCGAGCCCATTACGATTCCGTCGGCACCAACCAAGTCGTCAAGGCTTGTTCGGTCCACCTTCTTGATCTCAGAATCAACTCCGGTCACTTTTCCAATGCCTTCCCCAACCGCCTGCGCCATCTTCTCAGTGTTTCCAGTCTGAGAATCATATACTACCAAGATTCTCGGCATACAATCACCCTCTTAGACTACGAAGGCTTATTCAGATCACTTATTCCAGTTCCGAGGCTTTATGCTTAACCATTACCAAAATCTGTAATAGGTCTTCACATGACCGTCAAACTAAATCTTAATATGTTGACTAAAAGATAGTGTGAACTTAACTCGTTTAGGGGTGTGAATTGGGATGAGTGAAGAGATCTTAATTATAGATGCTAAGACTCTGGAGAGCTTCATGAAAGATGTCTTTATTGGAGTTGGTGTTCCTAAGGGAGACGCGGCGATTTGCGCAGAGGTGTTGATCGCGTCTGACCTTCGTGGTATTGAGTCGCACGGAGTTCAGAGGCTAAAAATGTATTACGATCGGATCAGGACTGGCGTTCAGTCACCAGTTACCAAGATCAAAGTTATCAAGGAAACACGGACCAACGTAAGACTGGATGCTGGTCATGGGATGGGTCATGTTGCAGGATATCGAGCTATGGAAATGGCCATTAAAAAAGCGAAGAAGAACGGAACTGGAGCCGTTTCTGTAGGAAACTCAACCCACTTCGGTATCGCAGGCTACTATTCTCAAATGGCTGTCAAAGAGGGGATGATCGGCATCACGGTTACCAATGCTCGGCCCTCGATCCCTCCCACTTTTGGCGTTGAGCCAATGATGGGAACCAACCCGCTGGCCATCGGTATCCCGACGGACGAAGAGTTCCCCTTTTTGATTGATTGCGCCACATCCATAACGCAACGAGGCAAAATCGAGACTTCAGCGAGGACGAATACGTCGATACCTGAAGGATGGGTCATAAATGAGAACGGTGAAGCCCTGACTGATAGCAAGAAGATCTTGGATGGACTAACCAAAGGAACCGCTGCTCTTCTCCCGTTAGGCGGTCCTGGCGAAACCTTTGGAGGTCACAAGGGGTATGGTTACGCCACGGCAGTTGAGATTCTTTCAGCAGGATTATGGGGTGGCCCATTCATGAAAGACCTAAACAATCCGAAGACCTATCTGTTGGGGCACTTCCTAATTGCAGTCGATGTCGAGAGTTTCACCGACTTGAACGATTTCAAGAAGATAGCAGGCGACATTTGCAGAACGCTTAGGAACTCTAAGAAAGCGCCAGGCCAAGAACGCATCTATACGGCGGGAGAAAAAGAGTACTACATGGAAATAGAAAGAAGAAAGACCGGGATCCCCATCAACAGAAGTATACTTAACGACTTGGTGACCATGAAGACTGAATTGGGTTTGAGTCAGTACAAGTTCCCTTCATAGGTCATGACTTAAGTGCCTCCATACAGCAGAGAACTCATAATTATGTTAGCGCTGTAGGCAACGCACTCGCTACGCCCTTGAAGAACAGCAGAGGAGAAAGAGAGAACGGACATCACGAACACTGCGAAGTCCGCTCTACCTTCCGCCAAGGGAAACCCTCAGCGTGCTCATTCGCGTATGAGAGCATCATTGTGTCTTATGCGACTTCAGTCTGGGCTCTGAATGGATGGTCACATCTGCAACGTCTTCCACTTCTCTAATTACTGCCTCTTCCAAGCTCGTGTTTATCTCGTGAACCTTGTTTACTGTTAGATTTTCGTTGAAGGTACAGTGCATCGTGACGTGGAGTTCCGGTCCGACCTTCGCTAGAAAGATGTCGTGGCAACTCTCTATGCCTTTTTGGGATGAAGCCAATTTGCGTATTCTGTCAACTAGTGGTTGGCTTTCAGTCTTCAGCGCCCCATCCTGCTGCTTCTCAGGTTCAATATGAGTGATCACCGAAGTTATTTTGGGCAGTGTCTTTATTCTGGACTCTATCTTTGAGGCGATGTTATGTGCTTTGCGGAGTGGAGTGTGGGGTGAGAATTCCAGGTGAACGCCGACATGTAAGTCTTTACCGTAGGATTCTATGTCAACCGCGTGAACCCCGGTTGCACCTTGATCGAGAGCTATCTCCCTAATCGTGTCAGTTATTTCCTCCCTGTGGAAGGAAGGGTTTACGTGAACAAGGACATCACTATCCTTGAACCTGCCAGTGACCGCCTTTTCTACCTCGGAAGCGATCGTGTGTGATGCCATAAAGGGAGTTCTAGGGTCGATGCTCACTACGAGGTCCACAAACATCCTGATCCCGCTCTTTCTAACCCGAACGCGATCAACTCTTCTTACTCCTTTAACTCTCTTCGCAACGTGTTCAATACGGTCGCGTAGTTCAGACGGGACGCGGTCTAGAAGGTCATTGACCCTAGCAACCATTAGACCTACGCTCGTGTATCCGAAATACACCGCGATAGTCAATGCAAGGTACGTGTCCAGCGCTACGTACCCCACACTTACAAAGAATAGACCTGCAAGTACGGCTGTTGAGCTTGCTATGTCACTTGCGAAGTGTAGAGACTCTCCTTGAATCGTTGGACTACGCGTCTTCCTTCCGATCTTCCGGAAGACGTAGGTTCTCTCGGAGTCCACAGCGATTGAAGTCATTATGACGAGGAAAGTAAGAAGAGTTATGTCGAGTACTACTGTCCGGAAGAGTAGCCTATCGATTCCCTCAAGCATAATCCAACCACAGGTCACCAGAAGTAGAATAGCGGCGAACAACCCTCCCAAAGTGTCCGCCTTACCGTGACCATAGGTATGTTCACGGTCTGCGGGTCTATTTGAGGCTCGTATGGCGAAGAAGCCGGCAACGGCGGAAGTCAGGTCAAGAGCCGAATGCGCAGCCTCAGCTAAGACGGCAAGGCTGTTGCTTAATATGCCTGCCACAAGTTTGATACCAGTCAAAAAAGAGGCCGCGGCTACGCCAACTACAGTGGCGCGCTGCTTGTCGTCCCTAACCATATTTTCACTTCATCTCGAAATCATCTTTTGCGATGCTTATAAGGATATTGACGTTCAATCCGGCAATATTCCGTGACTGCGAGACCTGACCCTTCCCTAGTTCGCCCTCGCTTGCGAACATTCCGATGAGGCAAGTATGCTTCAGCCGAGTGGCGATAATCTTTATAGACAGGATTACTAGAGGATCATTATCGGTAGAGGTGGAAACTTATGCCTAAAGCTGTTTTCGAGATCTATAAGGATAAGGTTGGAAAGTTCAGGTTTAGGTTGAAAGCTCCGAATCAAGAGATAATAGCGACAAGCGAGGCTTACGAGAGCAGGCAAAATTGCTTGAAAGGGATAGAGTCAGTTAAGAAAAATGCTGCAGAGGCAGAAACAAAAGACCTAGCATAGTAAAAGAGTGCTCAAGAAGTAGTGCAGAATGATATTCTCGCTGATGTGGAGATTCATCCTTATTCACCTTTTTTGGATCTTACAGTTTTCTGCAGACTCCCATGACATCATTGAATTGTTTGCATATTGCTTTGGCTTGCTGACCTGCTTCAGCGCTTCGAAACCTCTTGCACGTTTGCGTGAACTCTTCGATGTATTCGGAAACCCTTAGTAGTATTCTTATGGCTTCCTCTGTGTTGAAGTCATCGTTCATGGCTTCGATGAACCTGTTCCTGGCGTCACCGAGTTTATCAACTAGGTTCTTCTCTGCATCCGGACACTCCTTGAGTGAGTGCTTCTCTTTACTTCCGACTCTCCTACTGGGCTTGGGTGCAGCAGTCTTGACAGTTATCTTTATTGCGCTCTGTATTCTTCTAAGGTCTAATTCTGCTTTAGTCATCTCTTCATCGCTGTACTCCAGTGGCGCCCTATACTGCTTCCCTAGCAAGAAGAATCTCACAACTTGATCGTCATACTTCTTCAGTACTTCTCTTAGGGTCACAAAGTTGCCCAGCGACTTCGACATCTTCTGGTCGCCAACAGTTATGAACCCGTTATGGAGGTAATACTTCGCGAACGGTCTATCGTATAAAACTTGACAGATGAGACTTGAACTTTCATGGTGAGGGAATATGAGATCCAGCCCACCACCCTGTATGTCTATTGATGGGCCGAGGTACTTTGTAGCCATGGCCGAGCACTCAATGTGCCATCCTGGTCTACCTTTCCCCCACGGGCTGTCCCATGATGGGTCGCCGGACCTTGTTCTCCGCCAGAGTGTGAAGTCATAGGGACCATGTCTTCCGAGGGGTGGGGTAATCGGTTTTCCTTCTACTTCTCTAGCTACAATTTCCTCTACAGGTCTATCGATCAGGAGACCGTATCCGCCAGCTTTTTGGACGTCGAAGAAGACCTCGCCGTCGACTACGTAAGCGTAGCCTAGCTCGATGAGGCGTTGAGCCATCTTGATTATGTCCTTGATGTGCTCGGTTACGCGCGGATAGAGGTTCGCTCTCTTGACGCCGAGCTTGTCCATTTCATTGAGGAATGCTTCTATCATTTCTTCAGCGAGTCTCATTGGTTCCTTGCCGAGTTCATGGGCTCTCTTGACAATGCTGTCCTCTATGTCCGTGAAGTTCGTCAAAAACGTTACGTTATAACCGAGAAACTCAAGGTACCGTCTGACAACGTCGAAGAAAACGTAGGATCTACCGTGCCCTATATGTGGGACATCGTAGACGGTCGGGCCACACACGTAGATCTTAACCTTCTTGTCCTCTTGGGCCACGAACTTCTCCTTACGCTTAGTCTTGGAGTTATATATTGTCAGAGTCATGGCGCGCTGAATCCTCTCTCGCCCAGTAGGGCGAAGATAACTCTGCCTCTTGTCGTATCTATATTGCTGTTGACATTATTAAACTGTTGAGAATGTCATTCTCCAGTGACATTCTTAGATTCAGGTGCTAGAATGAGGAATTGAGGAAACAATGACGAGCTGAGATCCAAATGCTTTTGAATGAATAGTGATAGTCTATCGGTTAGTAAGCTTCTTAGATGTGTTCTGCAATATTGTATTCCAAGAGAGTAGTTGGAGGAAGGTAGGTGCAGAAACCTAATCAGCCTAAGGCGCGTTTCTCTGCGCGGTTGCCTAGCGGAGAATTTCTGAATCTATCAGTTTGGCAGGGTAAGAGCGACCCGAAATCAGAAATCATTAGAGTAGAGGTGAGAGGGCTCAGCAAGCAGCAGGAGTGGCAGACGGTAGCAAGAATCGCCGTGTTCAGAACGTCTGACGGAAGATATTCGCAATTGCCTGATAGAAGAAGACAAAGCGAAACGTCGGTGCCCAACTCGACATATGAGATTGGGGAATGACACTATTTGGAAATATTCTTCACTGTGATCAGCTCCTCCTTGATTTGAACACGCTTGGTTTGTCATCTCAGTTGCCAAAGTCGGCCGCTTGTGATCACCTGAGCAACCGCGAGTGCGGTTTATCGGTTCGAACGGTGAGTCATGAAAATGAGTAAGGGCAATCTTGAAGGGTATGCAGTCATATTCGATTTCGATGGAACACTTATAGATTCTTATGTGCCTCGAAAAGGCGCCCACAAGAAAGTTTGTGAATTCCTTCTATCTCACCTGAGTCAAGAAGGATATTCGTCCAACACAAAGCTAATGTTGGAAATCATATCGAAACTCGACAAAGAGATGCACAAGAATAAGATCTATGACAGGAATCTGTGGTGGAAAGAAGCCATAAAAAGTTACACTGATGGAAATGTTCAGATCCCTGAGTCTACGCTCACCGAAGCTTCAGTCATATACTGGGAAACAGTTAAGGAAGGATCCTCCTTATACCCCGGCGTGCAGAACATGCTTAGCACGCTCAAGCAGGAACGCATCATGTTGGGCTTGATAAGTGACACAGATGGATTATGGGGAATGAAGACAAGAAGAATCCGGGATTCTGGTTTACATGAATTCTTCGACGCAATTGTTGTGGGCGGTGAAGACACAGTCGAAGTGAAGCCCCACCAAGAGCCTTTCGTCCTAATGGCTAAACTCCTCAAAGTAACTCCCAAGAACTGCGTTTCTGTCGGGGACAATCCCGAGACGGACGTCGATGGCGCACTAAAACTAGGGATGGAAGTTGTGATCATCCGAAGCAAGAATACTCCTCAAGAGAGCAAGTCCAAGCGTTACCACTTAGTAGAGAGAAGCAAGCTAACCAGATTCATTATTACCTATTCGAGAAAGAGAATGTAGCCAGATAGGATACTCTTAATACCGTATAAACGATTAGATAGAATCCGCATAGTAATCGTTTATATGTTTGGAGCAGAGATAACGATTCTTGGGTCGAAAAGACAATTCCACGGAGGTTAATTTCTTGGTCTTTGAGGCTTTCATGACGCCTGAACAGAAGAAACTGAGAGATGAGGTTAGGGACTTCGTCAGAAACGAGGTTCCGAGAAGTCTGTTAATTGACATGGATGCAGACAAGCTTAGATACCCGAAAGAGTATGTCGAGAAGTTGGCGAAGAAGAACCTCTTGGGTCTCCGATTTCCTCCAAAGTATGGCGGAAGAGGGTTGAAATGGGTTGATGACATAATCGCCTTGGAGGAAGTAGGAGTTCTCGGAACGTCACTCGGATGCCTGTTTTCTCTTCCAATCATAGTTGGAGAAGCCCTCAACGTGTTTGGGACCCATGAGCAGAAAACGAAGTACTTGAAGCCTACCCTTGAAGGGAAGCTTTGCTGTGCTGAGGCCCTAACTGAGCCGAGAGGAGGCTCCGACTTCTTTGGAACCACAACCGTAGCCAAGAAAGAAGGTAGAAACTACGTACTCAAGGGGCAGAAGAGGTTTGTTGTGGGCGCTGATGGAGCAGACTACTTCCTTGCATATGCCAAGACAAGAACCGATGCCCCAGGTCACCAATCGCTAAGCGCCTTCTTAGTTGACAGAGGCTCAGGAGTGAAAGCAGAATATCTCTACGGGCTTATGGGCACTCGCGGAGGAGGAGCCGGAAGACTCGTGTTTGACAACGCTGTAGTACCTGAGGAGAACTTGCTCTGGAAAGAGAACTCCGGCAGTGATGTCTTCTGGCAGATGATGATCCCCGAGAGAATGACGAGCGCCGCTGGAGCACTCGGCACCGCCAGGGCGGCAATTGAGATTGCCTCAAGATATAGTCAGAAGCGAAAGGCATTCGGGAAAGAAATAAAGAAGTTTGAGGCAGTCAGTTTCAAGGTGGCCGACTCAATAACGTTGCTTGACGCAGCCAGAGGCATAGTCTACGCTGCGGCTCGAACAATCGATGAGCGAAAAGACTCAGGCCTCCAACGGCGCATGGCGTCTGAAGCCAAGAAGTTTGCCACCGAGACGGGATGGCAGATCGTGAACAACGCCATGCAGATACTTGGCGGAATCGGATACACAAACGTATACCCAATAGAGAGACTCATGAGAGACGCAAGGCTTGCATTGATCTGGACCGGCACAAGCGAAATAATGAACTTAATTATCCAACACGAATACTATAGGGAACTGAACGAAAGCAAGGCCAGAATAAGAGACGTAGAGCATGACGCGGCAGAAGCAGACAAGGAAGAAGAGAAAGTATACGAATAGATCCGAGTCTTTCGGTAGTAGTAACTTTCAAGCACTTCAGTCCTAGCTACTCACTTTTTTCGGGGTAGCTTTTCTGCTACGATGGTGCAATCGTTATTGTTGCTTACGGGCGCCAATCTGCCGGAGAATACTCATCATGTCGAACTCGACCCATTCTTCGAGGATCATTCCAGCTTTGATAAGTACGATGTCTATGTAGGTAATCATTATCCGCTTTCCGGTTGCAGGAATGCCTTGATACTTTCCTGTGTGAGTGCAATATATCGTTATGCGATTCACGACTTTGTCGCCCTCGGCGATCTGGTCCTCGACAACTGCTTCGATGTTAGAGAAAGCAGCAAAGAAAATCATTTCATCGGCTTTCCTTTCTTCGGAATTCATTGGTTCTCCACGTCCTCCAGGGTGAAGAATATACTTGGAGTCTATGAATTTCATCACAGCCTCTATATCTCCGGTTTCATAGGCTTTGAAATAGCGGCAAGCTATAATCTTATTGAATGAAGACACGGTAGTACACCCATCCCGCCATAGGAGCTTCTGATAGTCGTCTGGAGTAATCCAGAGAAATAAGCTATTCTCCAAGAAATAAAATCTGGGAGACAACTGGATAATTAGCTAGCCGTCTAGTTACTATGGATCTCTGATTGATTCAAATGAGAGTGCCACTCAACCAAAGGAAGGTCATTGGAGAACTGGATTCACACCATCTTCTACTAGTCTTCTAGTGATCAGAAGTTGAATTCACAACTCTTTCTGCCGGGATAGTCTTGCTTGTTCAACCTCTAGGTATCCACTGTCTGTCTTTGTGTCCCAGATTTTTTTTATTTTCACGAATTCTATTCTTTGTTTGAAAGTTGGTCCGTCGCACACATACGTCTCGTACTCGCCGCCTTCTCCTGAAATGTTAACCTTGTACTTTTTGTGTAGTTCCTTTAGTTCCTCCAACGCCTTGTAATCTAGTCTTCTGTCCAGCCATTTCTCATCTAGGCCCAATGCTGATACGCCTACAAACCTCACATTAAAACCTAGGTCGATTGTTTTCTGCATATATTTCTCAAGGTCACGGTGCCAGAATGGTGTGTATGCCTCCAGTCCTAGTGCTTTGCAGACGTGGTCCACCCTGTTCTTCTGGTAGGTGCTTTCCAGCGCTCCGCTGACAACACATTCTGTGCCTAGGGGTTCGAGCGTGTTCTCAAGATCTTCAACCTCTTCTTCTTTGATCCCTGAGGACACGCCCTTCACTAGCGGGATTCCCACGGCTTTGGATGAGAGCTCGACCAAGTTCAATGCAGGCGTATGATACATTAAGGAATCCGCCGCTCTGGGGAACATTGTAACGAGGTACTCGACCTCAAAGTCATTGTTGAGAGCCCAGTGGAGTGCCCGATTGGAGTCTTTTCCACCTGAATACAATATAGCTGCCTTCATGCACTGGTCACTCTCAGTATTCCCCTGATACTTTCTGCCTTATGTCTGCTCCCCCGCTCACCGAATAGAGTCTAATGAGAAGCTCGCAACGAATTAGCGAAGTTCGCAGACGATTCACAACATTTATCATCCTTGTCTAGAAGACTACTTGTAGTAGAAGATAGATATGACTTGAGAAACCACTGAACTTGGTGACTTCTTACAGCGAGAGAAATGAGGCTCCACCTTGGATGTGAGTCAGTGATGAATGACACTTCGGCTTCAGTAGGCGCGATCAAAACTGTTCCAGCTGCAGCTGCTGCAGAGTATCCTATGAAGGAACTCGCCCAAAGGATGCGCCTTCCAAATATAAAGGCATCATTCGACTTGGTAAAGGCTCTCGCTGGCATGGTCGCAGATGGGAAGATCGTTGAGAAGATGACCAATCTCCGCATCATTCTCTTTCCTTCACTGTTCGTGCTCGGCATATGGTCTACATTCTACGAGATCCTAGGCAAGAACGTCGCTCCAAAAGTCATAACATCTTTCCACCAAGATACTGGGCGAACCATAGTGAAAGTTGGGAAACACGCATTCAATTTGGAGGACAAATATGCTTTTGAATTCTACTTCTGGCTAATTTCAGCCATAGGATGGGGCGAAGTCAAGAAGTTCGAGTTCGATGCCGAGAAAATGGAGGGAATCTGGCAGCTGGAGTACAAGGGACCCTTACCCAAGAATTCAATGAACGAAATCCCGTTTCATAACAATCTCAAGGGAGAGATCATCGCCGCCGGGGACGAGGCGCTCCATGTTCCTCTAGAAGTCAAGGAAACGAAATGCATGGCGTTGGGGGACCCGTTTTGCGAATTCACGTGGAAGAAGGTTCCGGCGAAGGACAAGGAGCTGGACTCGATATCCAAGAACTTCGAAGAAGCAAACAAACCCGCAGTGGCGACATCAGCCCAGACTCTAACCTTAAAGAACGACTTCAAGAACATGATTAATAGCCTAGCCATGATTCAAGAGGGCAAAGTGCAGCAAGGGAACTTGCAGCTAGCCGCAAAGGACACTAGGAGCATTGTCGGTCTTACTTACCGAGCATCTGACTTCCTGGGTGAGGGAGCAGTTAGAGCAGTTCTCGTGAGAACCGGCAAGATTTTCGCTGAAGACGACTCAAAAAGATTCAACGTCGCCGGGAAGCAACTTGTCGAGGACTACTTGAAGTTCATGTCGGTTTCAGGTTGGGGAAAGTTCAACGTTGTGAGAATGGACGAGAACGGTGGAGAAGTCTCATGTGAGCACAGTGCCTTCGCAGAGGAATATCCCCAAGGAGAGAAGTCAGTTTGCCACATCGTGGTGGGCGTACTCTCTGCACTAGCTGAACGAGCCTTCAACCGCAGGTATCTCGTTAAGGAATTGGAGTGTATAGCAAAGGGAAACCAGAAATGCAGATTTGAGATCAAGCCAGCTCCAAAATAGGGTTAATTTCGCCTATCCTTTCAGCAAGTGAGGGAAGAAGAGGGGAAGAGGCTCTAGAGTCTTCTTAAGACAGAAGCACACTTCCTAGGCTCGGGGTAATTGTCCCACCATAAAACACGACAATTGAAACAAGTTCAACTGGTTGGCAGAGATAAGTATACGGTTCACGCTGCAAGGATTAAGCTGAGAAAAGTTGCAGTGACTGAGCTTGAGAAGATGGAGGAGGGAGTCAAAGAGCCGGCATCCACTTTGGTGGATGCAGGTGTCCATGTGATAGCCTATGAGTCGATGAGTGGCAGCTTGTTTCGCTGATT
This sequence comes from Candidatus Njordarchaeum guaymasense, assembly GCA_030587605.1. Lineage (GTDB taxonomy): Archaea > Asgardarchaeota > Njordarchaeia > Njordarchaeales > Njordarchaeaceae > Njordarchaeum > Njordarchaeum guaymasense. The sequence goes on along the minus strand of JAUQYT010000016.1, from coordinate 16,494 downwards.
AGGACAGGATGTTGAAATAGCTGACCTCATAGGAAAAGATACAGGATTACCCGCGGTAGCGACAGCGGGCTCCGTCGTAAAAGCATTAAGGTTACTCAAAGCGCGCAGAATATCAGGCGCGACACCATATACGAATGGAATGAACCAACTTGAAAAAGAATTCTTCAAATCGAATGGATTAAAGGTCACTAAGATCAAAGGGCTAGTGATAGAAGACAACTTAGAGATAGGCATGATACCGAGCCAAGAAATCACCTTATTGGCACAAGAAGTCAATAATAAGAAGGCAGAAGCGATATTCATCAGCTGCACAAATCTCCCGACAATCCGAGTGATAAATTACCTTGAGTCGACATTGAGGAAGCCCGTGATCTCGAGCAATACGGCAACACTGTGGTCAATGCTCACAACCATAAACCGGGATTACACAAAGGTCAATTGTGGAAGAACCATCGAAAGAGCTACCTAACCTGGTAATTAGGCATCATTAAAGAAAGGGAATAGACATGTATCGGAATAAACTACCTTTTAAAAGCCGAATAGGCTTATATTCTTCCAAAGCTACAGATTCGTCTGTTAAAGAACAGTAGGGGGTGAAATGAGTGGCGAAGAAGGGTACAAAATACAAGTGTGGAGAATGTGGAGTTGTAGTCGTAGTCGACCAACCCTGCGGGTGTGCTCCATGTGACCTAGTATGTTGTGGTGAACCAATGAAAGAAGTCAAGGCTCCGGAAGCGAAGAAGAAAGCGGCTTAGGTATAAGCCTCTATTCATCATTCTTTTTTTCAACTGATGGTCTCTTCAGGCAATCATGAAGGCGTAGAATTGTTTTGGCGATTCACTAGTCTTTCAGCGCCGCCCTGGATATGAGGCTCGCCAGAGCTACCTCTATCACTGTCATCACCATCATTGCCGAGACACTGATGAAATAGTCGTGGAAAAGGAACATAAAACTAACCGCGTACACCGCTACTGGCGCAACCAGAAAAAAGCCGCCCACTATGACAACTAGGGCGTTTTTCAGCATGTTTCCTTGGAGGGTCGCCACAGGTAATCGTCCCTCACCGAAAAGACTGCATATGATGGTCGTTGTAATGAGGGAGCCAGCATAGATTGCCCCGACCTCGATCACGGATATGACAATGGAGTAGAAAGTCGTGAGGGGTTTAAGGAAAGAGAGAACAAGGACCGTCGCAGGGAGCGTAAGGGAGAGAGTTGTAGCTGCAAGGGATTTTGCCTGTACAACCTTCTTTGTTGAGATGGGGAGCTGAGCGAGAACTGAAACCCCTCTGCCCTCAACCCATATCAGCGAAAGAGCAAATATCAGCATGAAGAATGACGAATACAGTACCGCTGAGAGGACGCCTAGGACTCTTATCGCTCCTGACGCTGACGTCATGAATCCGAAGATTAGTACCCCTATGACTGGCATTGCCAGAAAGGACGCGTAGGCCGCGTTCCTTGAAGCCAATTTCAAGTCCTTTCTGAAAATCGTTGAGAAAACTCCTCCCACGTTAAGGCTAACGGCACCCGATGGCGGGGTGATCTTCGCGGCCATCTCAATTTCTCCCAAAGCAAGTTGCCTTAGGGCTTTTGTACCTCTCCTATACATGAGCAACGCGAGAGCCGCGTAGAAGGTCGAGCCTACGATGGCCAGCAGTGACTGTGGACTGACGAGAGAGAGCAGGAACGCGGAAGGAGGCGTGGAAGTTGCGAGAGCCGTAAGATATCCGAAGGAGAAAGGGTAGATCAACATAACCCAAGCGTACTCAGGTAATCGGATGACTGCGAAAACCGGGATGATTTGAAACGCTAATGTCAAGATGTAACTCATGAAGTACATCATTCCAAATGTTCCTACTCCATAGATCAGCATGAGCAACATTCTTAGTGCGCTCTTTGCCCTTGAGCCACCAAGGGTAACTATCCTTCTGTAGAATCCCCTGGCTAGGAAGAATGTGAGGAAGACCGCAATAATCGCATTGACTGCATTGAGTAGAACTATTACTACTAGTCCCAATAGCGAGCCCGTTACAAACCCGAAGACAACCGGGTACGTGACGATGAAGACCACTAATGGTATGTCAAGCAACCGGAGGAAGGATAGAATGCTAATCCTAGATAGATCCTTACGGGAGAATGGAAGTGCTGCAAGAACGGTTACTGCCTCTCCAGACACAAATGAAGTCATGTATAGCAGACTATATGACAGAAGCATTACCAGCCCAAACACGAAGAAGATTGAAGTGTCGGCGAATACCACGTCAAATGATTTTCCTCCCCAGAGAAAATAGACGGGTAATGCACCCGTGAAAGTGGCAATTAGGATTGCAGTGACGATCTTATTGATTCCTATCCCCCTGCGCGCGTTTCTGATGAACTTGGTTGGATCTCGCTGGGCTCCCATTGAAACCATACCGCCGCTCATCTGAATGCCGCCCTTGAAGATGGATTCCGCAGAAACTGTCTTTGATATTCTCCAAGCTTCTCTAAACTTCACGATCCTTGAAAGCCTCCTCTAGAGTCCTGATAGTTTCTGCTACTCCTGCTTCTTCTTCTGTCACCTTCAGGAAGATCTCTTCGAGCGACGCGCCTGCGCCATGGATCAAGTTTCTTAGCTCTCCGACTGTCCCCTCGGCGACGAGTTTTCCATGATCGATTATGCCGACTCGGTTGCAAATGTGTTCCGCAACCTCCATTATGTGGGTTGAGAAGAGGATTGCCCCACTGCGCTGGACATGGAAGGTGAGGTGATCTTTGAAGATCCTTGAAGAGCGGACATCAAGACCACTCATTGGTTCGTCAAGTATGAGGAGTGGAGGGTTATGAAGCAACGCAGCAATTATTGCGACTTTCTGCTTTGTTCCAGCAGATAGAGCCATTATGGGCGTGTCAAAGTACTTACCGAGGTCAAAAGCCTTTACAAGCTCCCTAGCGCGGTTATTCGCAGCGCTAGGGTCCACTCGCCTAATTGACGCGACAAATTGAAGGAACTCACGAATAGAAAGGGACTCGTAGAGTTGAACGTTCTCTGGCACGTAGCCAAGCATGCTCTTAACGTTGACAGCCTCATCAACAGGACTAAGACCAAAAACAGATACGTTTCCTTCAGTTGGGTCGAGAAGCCCCGTAACAATCTTCAGGGTCGTAGTTTTGCCAGCGCCGTTTGGACCAAGAAGGCCATAAATCTCGCCAGGTTTGACTTCAAATGATAGGCCGCTAACGGCAGGCTTGTCACCATAATTCTTGACTAGATCTTTAACCTCGATCGCAACGCCACTTCTAATCTTTTCTTTTTTCTTCACGTCTCTCTTTATTGACATCCCAAGCACCCTAGACCACCACCTTTTTTCCTTGGTTTCCTCATCATGTAAGGATTTCGAATGATGGAAGCGATGCTATTAAGAGAAATTATCACAATGAGCGCTTCCGTGCGCTTTCCTCGGTTTAACGTTCTTGATCTACTTTATCTTCTTCAGCACAGATTGCGCAAACTCAGTGGTAGTGGCTTTGCCCCCCTGATCGTAGGTTAGGACTGTTCCTTCCCTGTAGATCTGTTTGACTGCCTCCTCCAAGGAGTCAGCAGGATCTTGCATTTCTAGGTATTCGAGCATCATTTTAGCTGAGAGAATCGTTGCAGTCGGATTTACCATGTTCTTGCCAGCGTACTTGGGTGCTGAGCCATGCACAGGCTCGAAGTAAGCCTTCTTGTCCCCAATGCACGCACTTGCGGCTAATCCCAGACCACCCACAACTTCAGCTGCTAGATCAGACAGAATGTCGCCAAACATGTTGGAAGTGACGATAACATCCATTTCCTTTGGGTACCGCACGAGTCTCCTGGCAGCATCATCTACATAGTAATGCTCATAAGCGAGATCTGGGAACTTCTTGACCTCGTCTTCGGTGATGCTTTGGAACAGACCGCAAGTCTGAGTTAGAAGGTTTGACTTAGTGACGCAGGTAAGTTTTCCAGGAAAACCCTCCTTCTTTCTCTTCCTAGCGTATTCGCAAGCGAACCTAGCTATTCTCCTCGTGCCTCTCTCTGTGATGATCCTTATCGCGAACTTCCCTCTTCCAAACTGCGCGAGTGATCTTCCTAGCAGATCTCGGTACTCAGGTAGCGCTTCCGTGAGTGCGCGTAGGTCGCCTTCCCTTGCCGGGTATAGTCCCTCAGTGTTCTCTCTCACTATCACGAAGTCCGTGCCTGATGGGTCTTTCATGGGTGAGTGGACACCTTCGTAGTACTTGGCTGGTCTAATGTTAGCGTAGGTGTCAAGAACCCAACGAAGGTAAGCTATGATCATCGTGCTCTTGTCCCCGGCGGCTCCGAATAGGATAGCGTCTGATTCGTCGCAAAGTTGCTTCGTTTCGTTGGGGAAAGGCGTACCATGGGACCTGATGGCAGCCTCACCAGCGGGCGGCTTTGCTATTTCTATTTCTAGTCCCATGTTCTCCAAGATGTGGCAGGTTGCGTTGACTACCTCTGGGCCTACGCCGTCTCCGCCCATAGCTACGATTTTCTTGGTCATCCTTGGTTTCATCCTGTATTTTCTGATCATGCCGTGCCGAGATAATAAGTCTTTGCAAGGTCAATCAATGGAGACAGCTCACCAAAAACAGAGCAGGGAGAATTGTGCGGTAACTATGTTCCTTGACTATTCGGCAGCTGTACGGGCGCTATTCGTCAAATGAACCCTGTCCCGCGCAGAGAAGTTGTCGAAGATAGAACTGGCATTACGGTGATTCTTTAGCTCTTCCTTACGAGGTTGTTCCTTTCTCTACTGAGGTCAGAAGGCGAAGCCTATGCATCGCCTTGACTATGAGCTCTTCGAAACCCTTTGACTTGGCTTTAACCTCTTTTTTCTCCATAACGACAGGGAGATCTGATGGAAACAGAATATTGTCTCCCTTTACTCTCAGGGCATATCTGCACCTGTGCCAATCTGCTACACTACCCAAGCAGAATGCGGGACGAAGGGAACACTGCCTACATATAGAATTTCTCTTAGTTGAAAATGTTGCCCGCAAAATGTTTTCGAGTTTCCTATTCGGCATACCTACGGTCGGCTCTTTTAATATTGGCTTTATTTCTTCCACAACTGTTCAGCTCTTTCTCCCCAATTCCGGAACTGGTCAACTAACAATCTATCGAAAATGAGTATAAATATCTATCCCATAGAAAAAGGAGTTCGTCCTAAGTCCTTTGCTCGTGGCTGCTATACCTGTGTTTGGAGTACTCTTCCTTGTCCATTGGTTTTCTGAAGACGAAAATGTGCTCGTGGGCTATTAGGTAGAAGTCGTGTTTGCCTCTCCATCTTTCTCTCGTGCCTTTCATTTTCCATTGGCGTTTAATTATGTCTTCTTTGAGTATGAAACCTGCATCTAGGAATTCCTCCATGACTCTGAAGGCTATTGGCACGTAATGCTTCTGCTTCCTAGTGTCGCCTATCAGTATCGCGCATTGTTTACCTGGTTTCAGCACTCGAAGCGACTCCTCGGCAACCTTGCGCATCTCGACCAAGTAGACGTCCAAAGGAAGTCTTGACAAGTCCCCGTCAATAATCCCGGTTCCCTTTCGTGTGTATGCGATTATGCGGGAGTAAGGTGGGTGTGTCGCCACCAAGTCTATCTTCTCTGGCGGTATTCCATTCAGGTTTCTCGCGTCCCCGACGTAAGTCTTCGTGACGGCCGGCATACCGCATTCGGCTGGAGGATTGTACTGGAAGTTCAACCTGTCTCTTGTGACCATGATTGCGTTTGGGTTTATGTCTACGCCAATGGCGTTCCTACCAAGCAACTTGCACTCAACGATTGTTGTTCCGCTTCCCACCATTTGATCCAGTACCCAGTCGCCGGGCTGCGTGTATTTCAGTATGAGGTTTCTGGGTATGTAGGGGGACCAATTCCCTCTGTAGTCTCCGACATGAGTCGCCCAGCTTCCCCTGTCGCGGAAACTCCAAACCGTCTCCTTTTCGAGTGGGGATCCTTCTGGTGGAGTGAAGCCCTTTATGGTCCAATCGCGTCTGAGCTTTACCTGCACATCGCCGATGGTTACCGCTCTCCCGTGTTCTTCCATGAACTTCAGGTAGTCTTCGTGAGTAACTTCTTTCATGGGCGTAAGCATCAGACGACACTTTCCACCTGCTCAGCATCACATGCCTTTTTCCAGGGTGAGCATATCCCCACTAGGTCCTGATTTTGTTCGTGTTACGTCGCCGATTTAACTAGTGATCCTGCTCGCACTTGTTACGAGAGGCAGGGCTATTTATAGATGATAGATAGCCAATCTGTAATATTATTCTTGAGGGTGGTCAGGGTTATGAATCGTGCTCGTTGTGATGGCGCGCAGTAAGCCACATCCCTCGGAATCTGTCGAAAGCCTTAAGAAACAGCTTCTCATTATTCCTCCAAGATCGTCTTTCAAGGAGTAGCTTAGAACATGAGTAAACGTGAACATCACCATCACAAAATGAGGTATGAGGAGCCTCCGTACTTCCTAGTTGGTTTGAGCATACTTATGATTGGTTGGGGACTGCTTTCCTATCTTGGAATAGTTGGCGGATCTGTGTGGATAGGTTATGGTGGAGCGATCCTACTAATCATCTCAGTAAGCACCTTCTACACTAGGAGATCCACTGCGAGAACGGTTCTTGGGACACTAAAAACCCATGAAGGAGAAAAAATACAGCTCAGCACGCTAGCTGACGAACTGGACATGAGCGAGAGGGATCTCAGATCTGCGCTCATCGACCTGAGAGCTGAAGGCAGAGTCAAAGTTGGCTTCGACAAGAATACGGGTGACGTAGTGATCGGGGAACCAAGGGAAACAGTGAAATCGCCGCGAGCGCCAGGTTTCTGTGCCTATTGCAGTTATCCACTGCCACCAGGTGCCCGCTTCTGTCCAAGCTGTGGAAGCTCAGTTGAGTAATAGGGTCGACCTGCTTTCCTTTTCCATCCCCTTTTTTGGGTGTCAGTGCAGAAACAGAGAAGAGTCTTATATTGCATCAGAACACTATCTGTGAACCGATATGTCTAGGAAGTTCTGAGTGTTCTCTTGGTCAGAAGCCAGAGACACTCGTTTACAACTCTAGAGTCTTGATTGCAGAGACATGAAACAGAGAATAGCGGGATCTGGGACGACTCTGATTGCAGTCTGGAACAATTTCAATGAACTATTGTAATTTTCGTTGTACCGATGCCTCGGACGACCCACCGTTGGCAAGAACACCAGAATTACAGGCTGTTCCAGCAAACATTGCAACCGCTTCTGTCCAAAACTTTATATTCAAAGAGGTGGCAATTATTCTCCAACTCTAAAAATTAGTGAGAGGAGGAAAATGGGAACAGCAGGAACATCGAAAACAAAGTTGCTACTAGCTACCGTGTTGGTAGTAGTTATCGTTGGTGGCGTTGCAGTTGGTTACTTTATAACACAACCTACGTTCACAGGAATGATAATGGGCACAACTGATTCCGTGGAAACCTGCCTCGACCCTGCACGTGCATGGGACTACTTTGGATGGGAAATGATTCAATCGCTGAGCTCAGGCCTGATCGAGTACAAACCGGGCGCAGCCTCGGGAGGCGTCGCGGATATAGTTCCAGCCTTGGCAACATCGTGGAGTCTATCAAGTGATAATAAGTCATGGACATTCAACCTGAGACATAACGTGACGTATGAAGACGGCACAGAGTTCAATGCGACTCACGTCAAATACACTATTGACAGAGGAGTATCTATATGGGACGACAATGGAGCCTTCCAAGGCCTCGACTACAAGTCCGTCATCAAGAACGTAACAGTGAACAGTAAGTACCAGGTAACCTTCAACCTGATCAAGCCGTATGGCCCATTCCTACAATTCATGACTATGCAGTGCAACTACATGGTTGACCCCAAGCATGCGCCATTCGACGCTGTGGTTGAGTACGTGGAAGGAAATGCTAGGGCAAGCTATCCGCTGGGTCTGGGACCATACAAACTCACGAACTGGATCAGAGTAGCTGGAAGAGACACCCAACTGATACTCGAAGCCAACCCAGACTACTGGAATGCTAGCGCAGGCTACCCCAAGGAAACCAAGATCATGGTAAAGATGTACGCCGATGCCACCGGACTTGACTTTGCCATAACCTCAGGTCAAATTGATGTCGCATACAGACATCTGACAGTTCCGCAGTATGACGCTATTAAGACGAATGCTAATGTCAAACTATGGACAGGAACGGGCGCATTTATACAATACGTCTGCTTCCAAGAGAGAATATACCCATGGAACATATCAGACGTCAGACGAGCAGTTGCAGCAGCAATAGACAGATCTGAGATCTGCTCAACAGTATACCTCGGGCAGGCACAGCTGCTCTACAGCATGATACCGAACGGCATGGATTACCACAAGGATGCCTTCTTGAACAAGCTAGGAACCACTAACATAACGCTTGCAAAGGAACTTCTTGCCAGCCACGGTTACACCGCAAGCAACAAGCTAGAAGTCAAAATATGGTATGAGAGCTCTGGCCACTACCCGCAAAGCGCAGAACTCGTACAGACAATCAAGTCACAACTTGAGGCAACTGGAGTAATGACTGTGACGCTGAATGGACTAGATTGGGCGGCATACAAGACGCAGGCGAGAACGAACAAGGCGGCGGATGTCTACATCTACGGGTGGTACCCAGACTACATAGATCCAGATGACTACATACAGCCATTCTACGACTCATTAGGATGTAAATGGCTTGCCACGGGCTACAATAATTCCTACATGGATACACTTATTTCTTGGGCTCGGTTCAACGTGTCAGCAAGTGTCCGAAACACGCTCTATGGTCAAATACAGAACCTTTCAGTTGTTGATTGCCCGCTCGTCCCAGTCTACCAGTACAGTGCATTTGCTGTAACGAAGCTGAACGTCCACGGGGTTGTACTTGATATCACCATGAGCTGGCGAAACTGGCTACTCTATCGCACGACGTGACCGCATAACTGTCGGCACCTATGATAATATTTGGCGCCAGATAGGCAACTACAGAGATAGATTGTGAAATCCTAAAATTTCCCTCTCTTTTTTTAAATAGAGATTTCATAGGGATCTCTTTTTTTAAGGTGAATATGTCACATTAAAAGAGAAGGTGTCGTGAAAAGTGGGCTTGCGTTCGTATGTGATTACGAGAATAATCCTTATGATCCCCATGATACTTCTGCTGATATCAATTGTGTTTCTGATCATAAGGGTCCTGCCTGGAGACCCCGTTTTACTTCATTTTGAAAGGAGTGTCACCCCAGAGCAGCTTGAATCGATGAGGCGCACCCTGGGCTTGGATCAACCGCTATTGATTCAATTTCTCAACTACATCGTGGGTTTCTTTACCGGAGACCTGGGGAAATCTATGCAGGACTATAGCCCTGTCGCCCAGCAGATCTTCTCCGCGTTCCCTGCAACCCTTGAACTGGCAATCTACGCAACTGTTATCGCCGCTCTGATCGGAATATTCCTTGGTGCGAAATCAGCACAGGTATACAACACGCCCAAGGATCACGCAATAAGAATCACCGGGATAGCCACGTATGCCCTTCCAGTATTCTTCCTAGGCATGATATTTCAAATGGTACTCTGTATATGGCTTGGCTTGTTTCCGGTTGGGGGAAGAGCTCCCCCGGCGATGGATCCTGAAGGATTGAACATTCCCCTTTCACCGCCACAGGGAGGATTCCTTCCTCAATTCCTACTATCCTCTTTGGCAGGACTAGTGCCTCTTGCAATATGTATCGTACTTTTCAAAAGGAAACATGAGAAACTTCAAAGAAGAGACTTAATGATCTCCTTCATGGCTTTCCTTGCAACTTGGTTCCTTTGGGCTTTAGGGGCATGGTACTTCACGTCGATAGGGGGTCTAAGAATAAGAACAGGGTTATACACCATTGACAGTCTTCTCGAAGGAAGCATTTACAAATTCGTTGAGTCCTTCAGGTATCTCTTTCTACCAGCTCTAACTCTTGGTATAGTGTTGTCAGGCGTCTTCCTCAGACTGACAAGGACCAACATGATTGAGACTTTGCGGCTCGACTTTGTCACCGCTGCCAAAGCCAGAGGGCTTAGGGGAAGAACGGTGACTTATGGGTATGCTCTTAGAAACGCATTCCTTCCCATACTCACAATGATAGGTCTCCAATTTGCTGCATTACTTGGGGGAGCCGTCCTCACAGAGACGACCTTCAACTGGCCTGGCCTAGGTAGATACATCGTCGACCGCATCAACTTCCGCGACTACACGGCAATACAAAGTGCAGTGATCATTTTCGGCGTTCTAGTAATGATAGTAAGTTTGGTGGTTGACTTACTTTACGCCTACCTTGATCCACGGGTCAGGCTATAGGAGGAAACAGAACGATGAGAAGCCAACAACACAGAAAGCCCATGCTTTCAAGCATCATACCGGGACTGAGTTCACTGGCTAAGAGAGGATCAGCTGGATGGATGATAATCATGGGTTTAGTGACGGTCCTCACGATAATCTTGATTACGGTAATTTCGCCGTGGATAACACCATATGACCCAGCGGCGATAAACGTAGGTCCGCTCTTGTCTCCTCCGGATCCTCAATACCCTCTTGGCACCAATCAATTAGGACAAGATATGCTAAGCAGGGTCCTCTGTGGTGGAGGAATAATGATTCAGGTGGCTCTTCTTTCGGTGGCAGTCTGCTTGATGATAGGGATGCCAATCGGTCTGTTTTCATCATATCTGGGTGGCAAACTCGATAGAACCGTAAGCTTGATCATGGATAGCATGTACGCTTTTCCTGGGCTAGTGTTGGCGATAGCAATAGCTTCCGTACTTGGGAGAGGCGTTGTTAATATGGCTCTCTCGATCGCTGTGGTCTACGTTCCTTCATACTTCAGAGTGATTCGAAGTCAGGTGTTGACCATAAAGGAGATTCCGTATACGGAAGCTGCGCGCTCAATTGGCGCCAACAGTTCAACTGTTCTCTTCCGCTACATTATGCCCAACGTTGTCCCATCAATCATTTCTGTGGCAACCATAAACTTTGCAGACGCGATTCTCACAGCAGCCGGCTTAACATTCATTGGTCTAGGTCTTGAAGTGGACATTCCAGATTGGGGCCGGGATTTGACCGTCGGTAGAACTCTTCTTCCCGTTGGAGCCTGGTGGGTCATAGCTTTTCCTGGGATAATGATCGTTCTCTTAGCTATGGGATTTACTTTGATGGGCGAGGGACTGGGTGAAATCTTCAATCCGAAACTACGGGAAAGGGGTGAGTAAATACCTATGCAACCATCCTTGTTAAGCGTGGACGCCCTAACAGTCGATTATCCGACCGCGAGTGGAACCATCCGCGCAGTAGAAAAAGCATCTTTCTCGATGGATTACTCTGAGATCCTGGGTCTAGTCGGGGAATCAGGCTCAGGAAAATCTACATTGGGGTTGTCTCTAGTTCGTCTCACCCCACCACCTGGCAGGATTGTTGCGGGAAGCGTACATCTGAAGGAGATAGACATACTGGCTCTCAGGGAACAGGAAATGCGGGGCGTGCGGGGAAGCAGGATATCATATGTGTTTCAAGACCCGATGATGTCCTTGAACCCTGTCATGAGGGTGGGCGACCACTTTGTTGAGTTAATACGGACTCATGATCCGCGTATAAGCAAGGAAGAGGCGCTTCAACGCGCCAGGAAGGTTCTGAGTAGCATACGAATTCAACCTGAACGCGTTGATGACTATCCACATCAACTAAGTGGAGGAATGAGGCAACGCGTCATGATAGGTCTGGCGATAACACTGAACCCGAGCTTGGTTATCGCGGATGAACCAACTACTGCCCTAGATGTTATTGTTCAGTCAAAGATACTCGACCTGCTTCAGGGTCTTCGCGACCAGTTCAAGATGTCGCTTATCCTAATAACTCATGACTTGAGTATAGTTCTTGAGAGGTGTGACAGGGTCGCCGTGATGTATGCGGGGCAGTTAGTTGAATACGCGTCCGCCATGGAACTAGGTAAGGACCCGAAGCATCCGTATACTCAAGGACTTATCAGATCGATACCAAATATCGAGCTGAAGGATCAGAAGTTGAAGGCGATCACTGGTAGCCCTCCAAGCATGGTCGACTTGCCGAAAGGATGCCATTTCTGGCCTCGTTGCCCTCACGTCATGAAAGTCTGTCGCGAAAGAGATCCTGTCATAGTCGAAGTTGGAAAAGGTCACCTCGTTCGGTGCTTTCTATATGGGGGAGAATAGTCCAAATGGTGCAAACCGAGATTCTCAGAGTTGAACACCTCAAGAAGTATTTCCCAGTGGAGAAGGGCTTCCTGGAGAAACTGTTCGCCAGAACCAAGAGATTCGTTAGAGCGGTTGATGACGTGAGTTTCTCCATTGACAAGGGAGAAGTGTTCACGTTAGCAGGCGAAAGTGGCTGCGGGAAAACAACAACAGGCAGACTTGTTTTGAAGTTGCTTTCTCTGACATCTGGCAAGATATTCTTCAAAGGAGAAGACATCACAAACCTAGAAGGCCGCCACGTCAGGTTGCTAAGAAGAAAGTTCCAGATGATATTCCAGGATCCTTATGCCTCATTCAGCCCGCGCATGAGCATCGGGGATGCGATAGGTCACCCTCTGCGCATCCACGGTTTGGTGAGAGGCGAAGCTAAGAAGAGGAAAAGAGTTTTGCAGATGCTTGAGCGAGTTGGCTTGTCGCCGGGGGAACAGTTTATTGACCTATATCCACATCAGTTTAGTGGTGGGCAGAGACAGCGTGCAGCGATAGCCAGGTCACTCATCCTGGACCCGGAGTTCATCGTTGCGGATGAACCAGTCTCGATGATCGACGTTTCGATCAGAACGACGATAATTGACCTCCTAATGAAGCTGCGAAAGGAGCTGGGACTTACGTTTCTCTTCATCACGCATGATCTAGCTGTCGCCAAGTATATCTCCGACAGAATCGCGATAATGTACCTTGGGAAGATAATTGAGTTAGGAGATAAGACTGAGATGTTCTCGAAACCTTTGCATCCATATACTCAAGCTCTACTATCGGCGATACCTGTCCCTGATCCCGAGCGGAGACGACGTGAGGTTGAACTCAAGGGTGAGGTTCCTTCTGCAATAGACATTCCGTCTGGTTGCCGATTCCACACGCGATGCAAGTCTCCGTCCAAGGAGTGTCTAAAGACGGAGCCCGAATTAGTGAAGGTATCACCTAACCACTATGTTGCCTGCCTTCGAGAGAAGTGATCTCACCTTTCATCGCAGTCGCCACAGGTCCTATCAGTACTTCTGTTGGATCGTGATGTCTCCTGCTTTGCAAGTGGTTACGCGAATCTCGGTTGCTTTGAGTTTACCTGCGAATCCTATGCGCTGTGCTAGAACCCTGTCATGACAGGCTTGTATTCCTTAAACAAGTAACGGGAGATAACATACCGCTGGACTTGTGATGTGCCCTCATAAATCTGGTATAGTTTAGCGTCCCGGAAGAGCTTTGCGATAGCGTAGCTTTCAAGGTACCCTCTTCCGCCATAAATCTGAAGGGCATCTGTGGCGATCCGCATTGCATCTTCTGACCCGACGAGTTTCGCGCAGCTGGAAGCTAGATTGGCGTCTTGGTCGTGGTCGAGAAGCCAGGCGGACTTCCATGTTAGTAGTCGCATTGCTTCTATGCGGGCGTACATGTCGGCTACCATTTGTTGAATGGTTTGGAAACTCGAGATCCTTTGTTCGAAGGCTTCACGTTGCTTAGCGTAGTTTATTGCGTATTCCATGGCTGAACGGGATAATCCTGTAGCCATTGCGCCTATTGCTGGTCGAGTGTGCATAAAGGTGAGCATAGCCAAGAAGAACCCGTTGCCCTCTCCACCAATAAGGTTCTCAGCTGGGACGTGAACACTGCGGAGCATGATGACACCCGTATCAGAAGCTCGATGACCAAGTTTCTCAAGCGGCTTGCCCGTAGACAACCCTTCAATTCCGCGGGGAACAACGAAACCAGATATACCTTGGTGCCGCTTTGTTCCCTTTGCGCGAGCAAAGATGACGTAGAAATCTGCGACGTCGGCGTTAGTAATGAAGAATTTGTTGCCGTTCAGAATATAGTCGTTACCTTCTCGATCAAACGTGGCTTGGATGCCTGCGACATCAGACCCCATTCCTGGTTCACTGGTTGCGAAGCTTATGAACCGAAGTTGCTCGGTGAGTGGGGTGAGAAACTTGCGTTTCTGCGCATCGGTACCCATGAGAACAATGGGCTCAAGTCCAAGATCGTTTACATATATGGATGTAGTCATGCCGGCGCAGGCAGCAGCCATCTCCTCCACAACAAGTACCGATTCCATGGACCCGTAGCCTAGTCCACCGTACTTCTTGGGAATACCTAGATTCATGAGACCAGCTTTGAATGCTTTCTCGATGACCTCTCTTGGGAACTCACCGGTTTTGTCATACTGCTTCGAGACTGGAAGCACGTCTTCGAGGGCGAATTTCCTCGCCTTATCACGCAAGGCTATCTGTTCTTCAGTCAGTTGGAAATCGATCATATACTTCCACCTCAGATTCTGTCTTGAATATTCTCGCAGATTCTCAGCATCATTAATAAATCCTTGCGACCCTCTACTGCAAAAAGCTTTTTACTTCTTGTATCGTACTAGGGTAGTTGGTCAGATCTTCGGTTAATTGGGGGAGTGTTAGTGAGTAAGTCAGACAGTCTGAACGCACGTACGGGTGTTGGTGATATTGATTACCTTTGTAGCGGAGGTGTCTCCCGCAGCGTTATTGTCCTTGTCGAAGAGACAGGGGCGGAAAAAAGTAACTTCCCGAGTTTCTTTCTCTGCCTGAAATTCCTCAATGACGGATTCCTAAATGGCGAACGAGGAGTTCTTGTTCTTACCGAGCATGGGGCAAGAGAATACTTCGGCGTTACTCCCCTCGTGGGCCTTGATCTCTTATCCCGCAAGAATTCTGGTTTGTTGACCGTTGTTGACGCATTCTCGGGTTATGCTGGGGTGACTGCCCAGTCCTTGGCAAACGAGGCCGACATAACTATTGATAGTCCGAGTAACACAGTTAAGCTTCTCGATGAGATTCGAAAGCTACTACTGACCTCTAGTGAGGAGGGCTACAAAGACAGGATCAGGATGGTTATAGATAGCTTTTCGACGCTAGTGACTGTTGCTGGCTTTCAGAAATCTTGGAACTTGCTACTTGGACTTTTGCCTTTGCACAAGATCGCAGGGTGTACTACGATGGCGATACTCTTCCCTGGGATGCATGCAGCAAACGAAGTAGAATCCTTCGAGCGCCTGTTGGACGGCGTAATAGAGTTCAGTGGGAGCGAAATCGGAGAAACTAATGCTAGAAACTTCGTTCAGATAAAGAAGATGCGAAGAAGTCCTTTCTCAGGTAAACGGACGCCCTACACAAGGAAAGGATGGAATATTGAGTTTGATTTGAAAAAACGCACTGCATAGTTTGGAGCCTTCTTCGGGAAAATGCTCTGCATTCTACCCCTCATCTATTTACAAGTTCCACTTTTGCTCCCAGCGACTTTGCTTTGGTGGCGTGGGTCTCTCTCTCCACTATTCTCTTGAATTCCTTGTCGATCTCGTAACCGATCATGTTTCTGCCGAGCTCCATGGCGACCTTGAGGGTGGTTCCCGTCCCTAGGAAGGGGTCAAGAACCGTGTCGCCGACAACAGAAAACATTCGCATTAGTCTTCTCGGTATCTCCTCCGGGAAGGCAGCTGCTCTTCTCTCAACTTCCGAGAGAAATTGTTTTGTCCCTATCACGTCCCATATCTGGGTGAACCACTTGTCTCTCTCCTGCTTAGTATACCTGCTCTCGTACCGCGCCGGGTCCTTAGGAGTGAACCGTCTTGGACCACCTTTCCTGAATATTAGGATGAACTCGCAGTCGAGTGTGACATAGGCGTTTGGTGGCAACATGCCTGAACCGAGGAAAGCTCCCTTTCCCTTATACTTGGGTTTCGTTGTGGGCTTCTTCCACAAGATGTAAGGAAGCGACACAAACCCGATCTTCTCGCAGTGCTCGACGACTTTCGCATGGTTGGGAAACAACCTGAAGATGCCATTGATGTTTCTTGTCGCGTCTCCTATGTTGACGCAGGCTATCCCTCCGTCAACCAAGACCCGGTAAGTTTCGCTCCATACCTGAGCTAGATTCTCGTGCATCAGATTATAGATCCCGCCCAAGGTTTCCTCTTGTTTGTCGCAGCTCCCTTCTCGGTTCATCTTGGTCCATAATTGATCTATCTTTTCGTCAATGTTTCTGAACTGCTGGTCCCACATTTCTATCATCGGGTAGGGTGGAGACGTCACCATCAGGTGAACTGATCTGTCGTCAACGTCATCCATTCTCCTGCTATCTCCAAAGAATACTCTGTAAGGGGTTCCGCCAACAAAAGAGCCCATATCTCAAACTCACCACCGCCGTCGCATGCAACCTACACGTTCCAG
>JAUQYT010000011.1 GCA_030587605.1 Candidatus Njordarchaeum guaymasense | reverse complement strand
GTAGATCAAGTTGCTGTAGGAACCCATCGATGGGAGAGATAACAGCATCAACCGAAAGGACTTAGCTCTGACCAAGCAGCTTGCACGTCATGTTTAATTATGCTGTTAGCAAGTACGATTCTTGCGCTTCCAGAGGACTCGCCTCTTTTTAGGCTGGATTCTGTGCTCTCACCAGCGACCAAGAGTAGAAATGGAGGTGATTAAAGATGTTGTTTCACGTTGAACATGTCCACACCCATGAAACATGTCCAGGGGTGCTTGGTGACCCAGAACTAGTTCGGAAGACGTTTGGAACTGTCGTTTCTGATGAGCACACAGGAAGGGTTGGAGTGAAATTGCGCAGCAGCTACGCTGATGCCCCAGCACACACGACTTTTTTCATCATTGAAGCAGACAGCGCTGAGAAAGTGGGAGCCTTTCTGCTTCCTCTGATGAAGCTTGGGTCAGCTCGAATAAGGCCTGTGACAGACCTTGTTGAGGAAGTAAAAAGAAAAATAGAAGAAACTAAGAGAACATAGAAATTGATTCCTGCATGATAACAGGAATAAGAAGGAGGTGAACCAGTGATGGGAAAGTTCCTAGTTGCTCATACTCTACCGTCTCCTACTGCTCTCGACGCAGCTGGTGAGATTGCCAAGGCAGTGAAGACAGCGTGCACTACAGACGCCTACTGGGTTGGCAGCTGGGCTCAGTTGAACGAGCAAGGCAAGATACTTAAGATATTCTGCGAGTGGGATGCAAAAGACGTTCAGTCAATACGTGGAATTCTCGACAAGATTCCTAAACTTCCGGTAGACGGAATATGGCCGATGGCCAAGGTAGATGGAGAGGCTTACAGATAACCTCTTCATCTCTTTTTTCTGTGAGACCGGATCTGGCATAATACTATCCGACTGATGGAGAAACGAACTAGTGCTGGCTGATGAGTCTCATCGGGATGAAAGAACACGTGAGCGGCAAGCTGGAAGATCTTTCAGAACCAACGTTGGTTCGAGCTATCGAGAACAACACATTTGAAATATTTAGATGGGCCAAAAGATGGCTGGTGAATGCTTCTGCTTTTCTTTTCAAGATGAGAACCTGAATGTGAGATAATGAGACTGCGGGGGTCGCACGATTTTATTGGGTTTGTATTGGGCGATGTAGGTTTCATTCAGAATCTTCATTTTCCTTAGTGGATATCAATTTCGGTGAAGCGTGAGGAAGTTGAGAACTTTTGCAGAAGTGTTAAAATCCCGAATAATTCAATAGTAGTTACAATCTGAATGTGAGAGAATGCGAGTGCATGGTTCCAAAACAGACCCGATAGTCGAAATGTTGCAGAAAACGCCTCTTTGGTCAAGTCTCAGCGAAAAGGAACTGAGGGTTATTGCAGAGAGCTCAGGAGAGCTGAAATTCAACATCGGCGACGTTATCGTTCAGAAAGGCGCAACAGGTGTCGGATTCTTTCTTGTAGTGGAAGGCATGGTGGAAGTTCGATCCGAAAACAGAGTCTTATCCAAACTCGGACCTGGCCAGTTTTTCGGCGAGATGTCGCTTCTTGACGGTAAAACCCGATCGGCTGATGTCGTGGCGGTTGAACCGTCCAGATGCTTAGGTTTGACCGTATGGTCCTTCAAGGCCATAATATCTCATCATCCCAAGATAGCATTGAAAGTTATGCAGGAACTCATTCGTAGGCTACGTGAAACTGACCAATCACTCAGTGAGTAGTGCATGGAGATAAGAATGAGCTGACGGTCTTCTTCAACAGCTCGTCGAACCTTGGATCAGAAGTGATCTCATCAAAGAATGGATTAAGTTTGACTAGGAAGGGAGTAATTGTGCGGGCTTCGAAAGCTCTCTCAAGCCATTCGAAAGCGCGATCTTTGTTACCCAGCTTCAAATGAATGAGCGCTAGCGCCGGAGAGTTCACGTCTTCAACACGCTCATGAGCAGAAGCCTCCTCGCACTCGCGTAGAATCCGCTTCGCTTCCTCAATTCGGCCAGCCTGTGCATAGACACGTCCGAACTCTGCTTTCGCAGCGGTCCGGACTGGTTCGTAATAGGGAAGTACCCACTCCAGTTCCGCCAAGGCTTCTTTGAACATTGATTTGGCCAAGTAGACATCAATACGTGTGGCATGTGCTGGCACAAAATTCGGATCAAGCTTCAGCGCTTTGTCATACTCTTCTAATGAAATGTCATACTTATGCGCAGCAAAGTAGCAAATTGCCGCATAGACATGCATCATTGGCGAAAGAGGGTCAAGTTCTTTCGCGATCCTCATTTCGCTGAGTGCTTCGTCCAGGCGTCCAAGATATGAAAGGTGAATGGAATACCAATGGTGTGCCGTCGCATAGTTGGGGTTAATTTTTAGAGCCTTAGCGAACTCTTTTTCAGCTCTGGGCCAATCCCATTCTGCGCTGAAGATATTGGCGAGTGAGGTATGAGCTTCAGCTAATGTCTCGTCAAGTTCGAGCGCTTTTCTGGCCGCTTCTTTGGCCATTGGGAAGCCCTCGCTTCGCGGAAGATGACCATGATCCACAAGTACGACGTAGCTGTCTGCTAAACCTGCGTGGGGAAGAGCAAACCCAGGGTCTCTTCTTATCGCTTCCTCAAAATACTTGATTGCCTTCTCGAGAGCGCCCCTCGATCTTTCGTTCCAGAGGTATCTGCCCTTCAGGTAGAGCGTGTAGGCGCTGATGTCTCCTGTGGGTTTCTTCTCAATCTGTTGCTTTTCCTCGTCTAGTAGCTGCGTCTTCAGGGCATCAGCCACATTTTGCGCGACCTCTGTTTGAATCGCGAAGACATCTTCAAGCTGCCGGTCGTAATTCTGCACCCAAAGGTGCTCTTGGGTCATAGCGTCAATGAGTTGCACTGTGACTCGCAGTCTATCCGCTGCCTTACGGACACTTCCCTCTAGCACTGAGCCGGACTCAAGTTCCTTCCCTATCTCGCGAACACTCTTGGCTGTGCCCTTATACCGCATTATAGAGGTTCGAGCGATCACTTTGAGCCCACTAATCATTGAGAGCCGAGCTATCAGCTCCTCCGTAAGTCCATCCGCGAAGTACTCGTCCTTCGGATCAGGGCTAATATTCAGGAATGGCAATACGGCGACTCGCTTCTTGTCAAGACTCAACTTGGCAGTCTCGTTCTTCTGCCATAGGATTCTATGCACGTCAATCGGGTAGTCTATGTTCTTCAGTTGGCACGGTCCAAGGTTCTCGATCTGGCAGCTAGTTTTGTTTCTGACCTGATCGTACACCTGTTGAGAGATGCAGATACCATCCGATTCGGCTAATTGCTCGATCCTTGATGCAATGTTGACAGCATCTCCAAGAACATCGTTCTGTCGTTGTAGCACGTCGCCGAGGTGAATCCCAATTCGAAGGTGGATGCGCCTTTCCAGTATCAACTGTTGATTATAGTCTTGCAGGCTCTTCTGGACGTCTATCGCGCACTGTGTTGCTTCAAGAGCGCTTTCAAATTCTATGAGGAAAGCATCACCCATAGTCTTTATTTCACGGCCATTGTGGCGAGCGACTATTGGG
>JAUQYT010000143.1 GCA_030587605.1 Candidatus Njordarchaeum guaymasense | reverse complement strand
TTAAGGAGTTGCTCAAGCTTAAGCTGGGTGATGACGTTGTCGTATTCTCCGTATCCGTACATTCCCGTAGGCTCGAGAACATCTGCTCCAGTTGCGACAATAATGGTGCCGACCCCGAAGTTTGCAGTTTCACCATTTCCTTTTTGAACGGTGACCTCAAAATTTCCAATGAATCCCTTGACCTGCTTAAGGACGGTTGATGTCCATACCTCTATGTTTCTGTTTGCCTTTGCGGCTTCGACGATTTTGTTCAGTCCTTCAGAGGCTTTCACCAAGGTTGGATACAGCTTATATAGCTGGTTGAGCCTACCGCCGAGTTGGCGCTCCTTCTCAACGATGTAAACTTTGAAACCTTGATCGGCGAGGCAGATGGAGGCGGTCATCCCTGAGATGCCGCCGCCGATAACCAAGGCTGAAGGCGTCACCTCTATTTCTGGTTCTTCCTGCGGCTTCAACAAGCGTGCCTTGGCCACAGCCATCCTCACGATGTCTTTAGCCTTTTCCGTTGCCTTTTCTGGTTCGTGCATGTGGGCCCAAGAGCAATGCTCTCGAATATTCGCCATCTCAAAGAGGTATTTGTTTAAGCCGACCTCCTCACAGGTTGCTCGAAAGAGTGGTTCATGAGTTCTGGGAGTGCAGGAGGCGACGATAACCCTGTTAAGATCATGTTTTTTGATGTTTTCCCTTATCTTACTTAACCCTTCTGATGAGCATGTGTAAAGGTTGTCCTCGGCGTAGACGACATTCGGCAATGTCCTTGCATATTCCACCAGGTGTGGGACATTTACCACGCCTCCGATGTTGATTCCGCAATGACATATGAAAACCCCGATTCTCAGGGCTTCTTCGCCTTTAAATTGTCCCATTTCACTGTGCCTCCTTGCCAGTCATTAGGGCTATTAATTCTGCTGCCCTAGCGGCTGCACCACTAGCCTGTGCGACTGATTCCGGGATGTCTTTTGGGCCTTGGCAGTATCCACATATGAAGATGCCTGGAATATTTGTGTCGAACGGCATGAATTGTGGGTCTTTCGATTTGAAGAAGCTATATTCGTCAAGCTCTAATCCAAGGATGCCGGCAAGCTCCTTATTTGCTGCTCTAGGGATTAGGGCTGGGCAAAGAACGACTAGGTCAACCTTTATGCTCTTTGTCACATTTTCGGTGGTGTCCTCGTACCAAAGGGTAAGGTCGCCTGTTTTCGGATCTTCTGTGACTTCGCCTGGAAGTGCCCTAATGTATTTTACGCCCCACTCGTCTTTAGCTCTGGCAACGAAGTCTTGGAAGCCCTTTCCAAAAACCTTGAGGTCGTTGTAGAAGATGTAGACCTCGCATTCAGGCTCGTGCTCTTTGATCAATATTGACTCCTTCGTTGCATACATGCAGCACGCGCTAGAGCAGAAGGAGACCCCTCCCTTGAGGCTTCTGGAGCCGACGCATTGGATGAAAGCGATCTCTCTGGGAATGCGTCCGTCTGACAGCCTCACGATGTGCCCTCCGGTTGGCCCAGAGGCCGAGAGCATCCTCTCAAACTCCAAACTTATCAGAACGTCTTGATATCTTCCGTAACCATACTCGCTTCTTGTTCGGGCGTCAAGCAATTCGAAACCTGTTGCCACGATGATGGTACCAACATTAAGGCTGAGGGTTTGGGGTTGTTGATCAAATTCTACAGCCTCAGCTCTACACATTTTCTGGCAAAGCCCACATTCCAAGCAATTTTCTCTGTCGATTGTATATTTGAGGGGAACAGCCTGGGGCAAGGGAATATAAATGGCCTTGCGTATGCCTAGACCCATATCAAATTCGTTGGCGACTTCAACCGGGCAATGTTGGCCGCATACTCCGCATCCAGTGCATCTCTCCTCATTGATGAATCTTGGCTTCTTGAGAATTTTGACTGTGAAGTTGCCAGCGGAACCACTGATTTCCTTCAGTTCAGAATAGGTTAGTAACGTTATGTTGGGATTGCGGAGGCATTCAATCATTTTGGGAGCGACGATGCATATGGAGCAGTCCATGGTTGGAAACGTTTTATCCAGCTGAACCATTCTTCCGCCGATGCTCGGACTATTTTCTACCAGATAAACTTTAAACCCACGGTCGGCTAGATCCAAGCTTGCCTGCATTCCAGCGATTCCGCCACCCACAACCAAGACGGAGTTTTTGGCTTCCATGGCTTTCACCTTCATGCTAAATGCATCGCCTCTGCCACTAACACGGATAAGTCGCGCATTTTCATTGTTACCTCTTCCGGGTCAACCCATAGCTTCTCGCTAGTAACGCACTTCCAATGAATCTGGCACTTTGGACATGCTGTAACCAGCAAATCGGCTCCTGTGGCCTTCGCCTCCTTCAATCTATCAATCTGAACAGCCTTTGAGTATTTGTTGCAGGATAACCAAGCGTTGACGCCGCAACAAACAGCGTTCTCACGGTTCCTTCCCATCTCCACCAACTCGATTCCAGGAATGTCGGCTATAATCTTTCTAGGAGGTTCGTACACACCCATATGCCTACCAAGTCTACATGCGTCCTGATAAACCACTTTCATCGGGAGCTTCGCATCATATTTGAGCTCTCCCTTGTTGATTAACTCGGATAGGAGCTCTGAAACATGGAAAACTTCAAAGTCCAGGGAG
>JAUQYT010000335.1 GCA_030587605.1 Candidatus Njordarchaeum guaymasense | reverse complement strand
GAGTGCAGAACAAGGCGAGAACTTCTAGATTTTCCTTGCTTTTCTGAGCGTTTCGAAAGTACCATAGCCACCAGTTATTCCGTCTAGTTCAAAGCTCCCAAAAGACTGGATCAGAATAGACTGATTACCTTGTTCGTCTTTAAAAGGCACGGGGACGATTGGCCCGACGCGAGCTTTCAAACTATGTTTTATCCCTGAATAATCAATAATCTCTAGCTGAGAACTGACAGGAAACACGCCGTCTTCGCGGAACCTCTGATCAAGGATCTTGATCGTCTTCAGTGGGATGTTTTTTCCGTCCTTGAAAAGAAATCCGCCTGTACTCGTTCGTCCATCGTCTGCAACTATCGCTGCTGGATTAATCGCGAGCTTCTCGTTAAACCATACTACATAGTACAGCCAATCACCAACACCCGTCCAATCTCGAACTCCATAGGTATGGTCTCTCTGACCAATTACATTCTTCATTTCGTATGTTTTTTCACCGACACTGATTTTTCCATTCACTTTTCCAATTTGCTCCCAGTGTTTGTCTCCAGCTTTCTTACCAAGTTCGAGAGATTCAGGCGTCATGAATTCTGCGTATTCATATGGCGAATTGATTGGTTTGAAAATGAATTTCATTTCAACTTTGTGGCTTCCTGTGATTAACTTGGGCTGCTCGGGAACCGTTGGTAGGTCTTCGGGATTCTTCACGAAGATCATGTTCCCTTCGAATTCATATTTCCATTTCTCGTCCGGTTGGCAAAGGTGAGCCATGCCACCTACCTTGAGGGCTTTAGAGTATTGCTTTGTTTTTGTCACTAGGTGATATCCAGCAGCTGATCCATCTGGTAGGAAGATGAAGAAGAATGTCATGCCTTCTTGTTTGTTCGGTTTGAAGCCGATTCGAGAGGTTCCACCGAGCTTGTGTTCTTTGGAATAGAAAGCGAAGTAGTATGATTCGTTCCACTCGGGATGAGTTGAACTTGTCTTGTGATTCATAGGCTCCATTTTTCATCGCTTGTCCCGTTCGATTCTTGTATACTAAATCGAACAATGTGTCCGCGTAGTTATTGCTAGTAGCGTTCTTCCAGATAGGGTTATCGTTGAAAACATTTACTTCTCTCTTCGTGTCTTCTCTGCTCACCGAATTTTCTGCTTGTTCTGACGTTTCCTAATCTCCGGTACGAGCGCCACAATGGTTCGCGACCCCGGCTTGCCCTGCAAGGCTTCGATCCCCGCTCTGACGGCTTTCAACCTATTCCATGTCACTGACTTCATGTGCATAGGAGATGAAAGTTGTTCACGAAGGGTATTGACGACTATGGGTAAGGTTCTTCGGGCATAGTTGCGTGACGATAAGCTGGCGAAGTTCAAGAAGAAGTAGAGCACCTATTGTTGCCCCTCCTTGTGGGGAGAGCTTCCAGTATTTCTTGGAGCCCTTTGGGAAGAGAAGCCAGCAATGCCTTGCTGACAGAGCAAGGTTCATGAGAAAAGCAGGGAATCCAAGTTAGGAAGACTCCGGGTGAGTAGAATTTCCTAGCCATCTATCTGCTGGTGGCACTGATTCTCCTGTGCAGAGTTCCAATAGCGGGTGTGCGTCCTTGCTACAAGGCGAGATAGTGGACGAGTTGCTTGGTCATATTGAGCAGATCGTCTATACGGACCCATTCGTCGGGCTGGTGGGCGGAGATGTTGTCGAGAGATATGGCTCCGATGCCGACAAACTTGTCGGTGTTCAACGTACGGGCAACGAACCCCATGTCAGTAGACCCGGAAGCGCCGCCATAGATAAAGTCGCTGTCCTCATAGCCATGGACGGCTTTCAAGGCTTCCCGCATCTTCCTAGCGTATTTGCTCTCTGCGTCGGCTTTGAAGGGGTAGTTGGCATGGACGAAGCTAACTTCGACATCCAGTGCCTTGCTCTTCGCCCGTCCCTTGTCTACGGCAACCTGTATCTCTCTGACGATGTTGTCGTAGGTCTCTTCTGGAATATAGCGCCGATTGATGAGTACTTCACACTCCGAGGGGACGATGTTGGCTTTATTGCCACCACGGATGATGTCCAGGTTAAACATCGGGGTCATCTTGTCCGAAGGAGCACCTAGGGCACGCAAGGCAGGGATCAGCGGCACCGATGACTCACGTTTCTCGACCTCCGCCTTGAGTTGCAGTAGCTCGGCGAGGATAGGCACCATTGCCTCCACTGCGTTCACGCCGAGAAAGTTCATTCCTGAGTGACAGCTACGTCCCTTCGTGCGAACGGTGACATCAACCATCCCTGCCACGCCAGCCATGATTATGGGTAGCGTCGTACCAAGCTCGGTATTAAGGATGTGACCTTTGATGTACCCCTCTTTGGCCAAGTGGTAGATGCCTGGGTAGACGCCGATTTCCTCATCGGTGCACAGCGTACATATGAGGTCGAAGTTCGGTTCGAGCTTGAGTTCGTCCATGACCTCCAGTGCGACCAGCATGCTGGCGATGCCGGATTTCATGTCACAGGCGCCGCGGCCATAGAGCTTGCCGTCCTCTAGGATGCCCGCAAAAGGATCCTTGGTCCACTCTTCCTCGATGGGAACGACATCCATATGTGCGTAGATAGTGACGGCTTCTTTCCGGCCGTGTTTTCTAGTTGCTACGAGGTTAATGCGGGGCCCTTTCAGCGGATAGGGAATCGCTCTGATATGTTCCTCAGGGACTATCACTCGTTCCGTCTCAAAGCCTAGTCCCTTGAAGAGAGGTTCAACATAGTTCACCAAGTCTTCGTAGTTGTTGCCTGGCGGCACTACGGTAGGAATCCGAATCAGATCGCGCAGCAGAGTGATGATGCGGTCTCGCTTGTGCTCAACCGCTTCGAACACCTGCTCCACGGATGGTGGGCGAAGCCTTGTAGCTGGTTTCTTGGTCAATTCTATTCCCTCTCGCGAGCGAGTTCCGCGTGTTCCAGAAACATCGCGGGGCTACAATGTACAAGAAGGGTCTACCCGTATATAACACATATATAGCTAATGGCAGCAATTACCAACTGTAGGGTGTAACCACATTGGATAAGAAAGTCGCGGCGTCGTGGCGAGCATCGTGGTTGGCGCCGTTTGGTTTGTTCTATTTCGGACAAGGTTATGTGATGTCCGCGATCGGAGCCTTCATGCCAATATACCTTATAACAGTTCTCAGTGTGCCGTTTGAGACTGTAGGCGTGGCCATAGCACTGATAGGGCTTCCATGGATGCTGAAGATCATCTTTGGAGCCGTGAGCGATGTACTACGCGTGGGCAGGTTTGGCCGGCGACGCCCTTACATTGCCCTGATGGCTGTGCTGGGGGCGCTTGGGTGGGTGCTCATCCCCTTCTTCCCTGTTTTCAACACGGTCCTCATTTTGATTCTCTTCCTCATAGCGTTCACGACAGCGTTCGCTGACACGACGATCGACGGCTTCGCCGTGGATGTCACTCCACCTGAGCGACGGGGAACCTTGCAGGGAGTCATGTGGGGCGGGCGCGCGACGGGGTCGATCCTAGGTGCTGTAGTGACGGGAGCTGTGGCCCAAACCATCGGCTGGCCCACGGTGTTCTACCTCGGAGCAGCGATCCTGCTGGTAATGACGGGAGTCTGTGTCCTTCTCAGAGAACCTGAGATTCCTTCTCGCCGTACGATGTGGCGTGCCCTCAAGGGAGGGTTTTCATCGAAGGGAGTATTGCTCTCCCTGCTATTTACCCCAATTCTGACAATGACCTTCGTGATCTACTTCCAGTGGGGTGGTCTGTTCGTCCAAGAAACTGCCCTATTGACAACTGCAGAGATAGGGATCGTCGTCGCCGTCATGAACACGGGGGCAGCAAT
Source organism: Candidatus Njordarchaeum guaymasense (assembly GCA_030587605.1). Lineage (GTDB taxonomy): Archaea > Asgardarchaeota > Njordarchaeia > Njordarchaeales > Njordarchaeaceae > Njordarchaeum > Njordarchaeum guaymasense. Next base: position 7,145 of record JAUQYT010000335.1, on the reverse strand, counting down.
AACAGGGTTCCTCGGGGGACCTCTGGCAGACAAGCTAGGTCTAAGACGTTCCGTGGGCAGTTTAGTCGTCGTTCAGGCTTTTGGCTTGTTAGTTCTGCTCATGATTCAACCAGGGAACCTGGTGCTGGCTATGAGTATCATGTTTGTTTACGGCCTCTGTTGGGGTCTAGCCAACATCGCCTGGCTCTCTCTGGCGATGGCTTCATGCCCCCGTGAAGTGGGCGGCACCTTCTTCTCGGTCTACGCGATGATTTTCAACATCGGAACCGTGTTGTCAGTAATTCTCAGTACTTTCATCAAACCAGTATTCGGCTGGAGTGGTTTCATCATCATACTGATAGCGCTTTCCTTGGTTAGTCTGCTTGTGGGTATCCCGGCTGCATCACAAGTTGCAGAAGAGAAAGCCGCCCGAAAGAGAACTACTTGATTCCCGAAACTGTTAGCGTTGTTGAGCTAGGTAGGTGCTCATTGAGTGTGGGCCACTGCAATTTTCGGATGGTCGCTCGGGTCAGCCAGCCCATAGAGGACCTTTGGCGACGGGTACGTCACAGTGCAGGCGGACACATCAAGCCCACATCATTGGATAATGACTGTAATTCCTAGATGCCGAGCATCTTGGCCGCTTTGCCAGTTGAGTATAACAGCTCCTCCCTTGTCCAGCTCACAGTACTACAACTTGTAGCAGCATGTAAAGAGAAGTATGTTTTTTGGTAGCAGTTCCGCCACCCTTATTTCTTGAACGTAATGACTCCGTCACTACCATTGATCGTCAGGATCCGGCCCGTTTCAAACATCTTGCACGCGTTAGGCACATTCGTGACAGCGGGAATGCCATATTCTCGAGAAATCACTGCTCCATGGGATAGAATTCCTCCCGTTTCCGTGATTAAGCCACCTATCTTTGAAAAGACAGGGCTCCAGCCGGGATCAGTCCTTGGAACCACGAGGATTTCCCCTTTCTTCACGCTAGCTATAGCGTCGATCGTATCTAAGACCCTAACAGGAGCAGTGATGACTCCTTGGCTTGCCGGTAATCCCCGAAACTCCACGCTATCCTTCGTGAAGCGCCTCGTATCGTTGAATTCGCTGGAACCATGAAGGAACTTGGGTGGAATTGTGTTCTCGTGCTTCAGGAAGTCTTCACGGCGCTCTTTCACGAGAGCTGAAAGCCTTTGTCGTTCGTCACTGCTATACTTATCGTAGATTAGGTCCTTGATCTCCTTTTTGTGCAGGAAGAAGATGTCCTCTTTTGCGCTCAATATGCCCTTCTTGATGAATGCCTTCCCGATTTCCAGGTAGGCACTTCTGATTCTTGCTATCCATCGGTCGAGATTGAACCGCTGGTTCTCTCGGAAAGTGATGTAAATCCGAGCATTACCCCAGATCCCCTTGAAGACGAACCATTTCAAGAACCCAAGATGCTGCGACCTGAGCTTGCTCTCGACCAGTTTCTCAGTTATCTCCCTGGTCTGAAAACTCAGTTCCTTACTTTTTGCCAGATCTATCCTACTATCTTTGACCAGGGATTTTATTACGTCAAACACGTACAGGGGCGCTTCCCTCCACCTGGGGTAGTACGCTTCTCTTGTGAATCCGCGGTCTCCAAAGTCTTTCAGGAACTTCTTGAATTCGTCGGAGAAGCTCTTTATTGCTGAGCTTTTACTCTTCGAGATGTAGTCGTAGAGGTTTTCGGATTTCTCTTGGAGAATGGCTCTCTTCAACTCAGGGGACTCATTAACCATGGAGGCTAGGTGATAGATTCTGTCATTGGTTTCGGTCAACTTGTGCTCTAATCCAGAAATGAGGATCGGGTAGAGTTTCTTTGCCTCCTGTTCACCAAGGAACCTCCTCAATATGTATTGTGCAATGAGATTCATGCCGATATTGTGGACTGGTATCCCATACCTGACGAGCCTGTAATGAGCCACCATCTGCTGATCTATCTCATCCGCTAACCTCTGGAGCTCCTTGAGGTTGCCAGTCCCCAAAAGGTTTCTCAGTTTTCTGTCAAATTCTTCGCAATAGGGAGAGAACACTTCTTTATCCCATTTCTGGTAGGCTTTTGCTGTTTTTCCCATGGAACCGTTGGGATCGTGGAACATAACTCGTAGATTCGCGATGAGGTACCTCATTATGCGGAAAGGCAGTTTCTTAATAGTCTGTTTGCCGTACGGCCCATAACCTTCTGGAAAGTAGTTTAGGACATCTTCATTCCGTACGAAGGTTGGTATCTCGTTTTCCACCTTGCGCTTCAAGACCTTGAGATTGAAGTATGCATGGGCGTTATACAGCTTCAGTAGCTGGTCGTCCATGCGCTTATAACCCATAATGCTATTGAGTTCCATGTTAACGACTTTAGTCAATGGGTCGCCAAGGAGTTCGAAGTAAAGGGGCGTCACAGGATCGTTCCAGTAATCGTCAGCATATCCTCTACTCCAAACTACATCATCTTGCGGTGCAGGTTTCCTCAGCGAGGTTATAGGGCGGGTCTGAAGAATATGGAGTCTGTTGCTCTTGTCAATCGCCCACTCGATGTCTTGTGGGCTCCCAAAGTGCCTTTCTATATCGCTACCGATTCGCGATAAGTCCAATATTTGCTGATTCGTGAGAGAGGACGCCGCATTCTCTTCATCAGAAAGCTTGACGTACTCAGTGCCGCCCTCACGCTTCAGTTTCCTCTCCTTTACGGCAACACCCTTCTTCCCTATTCTCTTATCGATGATGCTGAGCCTTTCGCGACCGGGCTTGCCCTCTTTTCCAACTATGAACTGATCGGGGCTACTCCGCCCAGACATAATAGATTCGCCAAGACCAAAGTTAGATTCGATTAGCAACTCACATGGTTGTTGGGAGACTGGATTCTGTGTAAAAAGTACGCCCGCAGACTCCGCGGGCACCATCTCCTGCACTACCACACCGAGTTGCACTTTATCATGCGGGATACCATTCTTTTGCCTATAAGAGATTGCCCGACTGGACCAGAGGGACGCATAACACTGCTTAACATACTGAGAAACCTGATCAACATCCTTTACGTTTAGAAATGACTCATATTGCCCAGCGAAAGAAGCGGTGGGCAAGTCCTCAGCGGTTGCAGACGATCGAACGGCTGCATTCCGGAGACCGAAACGACTATACTTCTTCTTGATCTCACCAATCAGTGTTGAAGGCAGTTCACATTTTAGAATGCGTTCCTGAATGGTCTTCGCACATCTCTCGATAGATAAGTAATCTGAATAATCGATCTTGTCTAGCGACTTCTTGATGAAATCTCCGAGATTATTAGACTCCAAGAAAGAATTGTACGCTGCTGTCGTAAGGACGTATCCTTTGGGCACGGCAAAGTTATTCTGAACTAGTTCACCTAGGTTTGCCGCCTTACCACCAGCAATCCTCAAATCATTTCTGGTGACTTCCCCTAGACCCAGAGCTAGGGGTTCTCTGGTTATCATTTCTCTCACTCGACCTCCGATCCTCCTGATAGTGCCTCTCTTGAGTCGTTTAAACTTAAAATGCTTTTCATAAGAAGTATGTGGCATTTCGACTAGATGTCAATCCGAACATTAATTCTCAGTATTTCAACATCTGTTAGATCTAACCTGGCTTTGAGGTCTTCATTATTCACACTTTCTTGCCATTTAGATGCTTTACTAAACATTTATTTGGCAATTGCTCAGCCAGCTTTATATCTGTAAAGCACAGATCATTCCAACATAACAACTGAGTTGGGAGTAGAAACGGTTCGCGTGTCCCTTAACATGCAAGGAAGGAACGATGCCGAGGGGCGAGTGAACCTTGTTATTGGGAAAAGGAGGTGTCGAGGGTTTGACGGAGTGTAAACACGTCCGCAAGGGAAATGGTGAGCGACCCGAATGCACACATTCGTCTATGGTGCTCTACGTAGGATTGTATTGCGATCCTGTGAAGTGCGAGAAAGTTAAGAATGGGGAAATAAAGGCGATTTAGAAAAGTGGCTGATTGACGATTGTAGGCGTTTTGGTGTCATTCGATGAGAGGTAGATTCGAAAGGTACCACGTTGACGTAAAGGAAGCTCCTGCCAAATTCAAGATACCAGCGCGCTTCATCGTGAAACGCTACAACAACTGTGCAGACGTTCAGGAGTGCACCCAAACTTGCATATACGGTGTTCACGTCATCGGCAAAGACGGCAAGATTGCTGAACCTATCAACGAGTTGTGCAGAGGATGCTACATTTGCGTCATGAAGTGTCCCGACCTCGCCATCTCCGTCGAAGAAAATTCAGAATTTCAAGGACTGGGCAACTCTTACTTCACACCTGATAGGATAAAGACAATCTATTTTGAGGCAGAAGGCGGTAGGGTGCCCGTCTCCGGAACGGGTTATAATGGTCCTTTTGCTGGAAAAGGATTCGATGGCATCTGGTTTGATTTCTCGGAAATTGTCAGACCGACTCGCGACGGGATTCATGGCAGAGAATACATCTCCACATCAGTAGACTTGGGAAGAAAGCCTCCGCGGCTTCTTTTTGACGATAAGGGAGGACTACTTTCTCACGCCCTAAATCTGGTGGAGATCCCAATCCCCACGATTCTCGACGCTCCGGCAACCTGTGCCACAACGAAATCTCTACAACTTGCTGTTGTGAAGGCAGCGTCAAAACTAGGAACGCTTGCGACGATTAATTTGAAGGATCATAGTAGCAACCTACTTCCTTACGTTTCAAACATTCTGACGAGATTCAGTCCCGACGAGATCGATGAGGCTGAAGACTTGATCCGCCTCTCTAGGATTGTCGAAATTGATCTTGAGGCTGGAAACTGTCAAATACAGCCGTATCTGGACAAAATAAAGAGGATTAATCCGCGCATACTAGTCTCGTTCAGTTGTCCTTATGATGAGTACTCCCATGAACGAGCCTACATTTTGGCGGAAAGTGGCGCGGACGTAATTCATTTCTATTCGAGTGATAAAGCCGTCGAGCAGAACCCCGATTTGATCACAAGTGCCATCAATCGCGTCCACTCGTATCTTGTTGGGAAAAATGTCCGAGAAGAAGTCACTTTTGTTACCAGCGGGGGAATCGCTGAGGCTGCTCATGTGCCCAAATCCATCATCTTAGGCGCTGACGCAGTCGGCATCGGCTTAGCTTATCAAATCGCCTTAGGATGCCAAGTCTGCTATGGCAATCAACATTCCAGTGATTGCCAACTGAAGATCGAAAGCCAGGACGTTGATTGGGCAGTCCAGAGGATCGTCAACCTTGTAGGGTCTTGGAGAGACCAGCTTCTGGAAGTTCTAGGTGGAATGGGCTTGCGTGAAGTCAGAAGACAGAGAGGCGAAATGGGCAGAGCCATGTTCTACGAAGACCTCGAGGCGAAAATCTTCGGAGGGCGAGAATAATGCAGAAGCAGGTTCTCTTCAACAAACCTAAGGTAACACGGGCACCACCAAGTTGCCCATGTCGCATAGAGAAGTATGATGTAGTCATGGACAGGGCCAAGTGCGACGAATGTGCCAGTTGCCTTGAAACCTGCCCGGAATATCTAGCTCCTGCGCCAGTCCCCTATGAAGCCTTCCAGAAACCTGAGGGCTACATTATCCTGCGTAACCCCCTGAAATCCTGCGACGGCACTGACTGCAGAAGATGTGAGAGCGCGTGCAAAACGGGTGCATTGAAAGTGCAACTCAGTCCACAATATCTCGGGCTTGGCGACGTGCGCTGGACCCCCGACCTGATACTGTCGACTTGGGAACAGGGCGAAGATGGCAAAGTCTCCGGGAGGTATGAGCACAGGATCGGCAACTCCGGCGGAGGTTTCGATAGATTGAGGTTTGACTTCGAGTTGCACGAGGAGAAGCCATATGACTATCAGAGGCTAGAAGACGCGGACATAGACACCTCGATAGCTCTTAACAGGAGAAATGATGGTAGACCGAGAATTGAGATCCCCATTCCAGTCTACGGCGCAGACATGTCTTATGGTTCAATAAGCCTTGACGTGATGCTTGCAAGAGCCCAAGCGGCCGAGGCTTGGAACACCTTTACAAGCACTGGGGAAGGAGGCTACCCCGAGGAGTTGATCCCGTACAAGGATCACGTCATTACACAAGTTGCGACAGGTCATTTTGGCGTAAATGCTGAAACCTTGAAGAGGGCTAGAATCATTGTCCTCAAATATGCTCAAGGCGCAAAACCTGGTTTAGGAGGTCACCTACTGGCAGACAAAGTCACTCCGGAAGTTGCGCAGCTGCGCGAAGTTGTGCCGTACATAAGTTTGTTTTCTCCATTTCCTTTTCACAACGTTTACTCTGTTGAAGATCACTACAGGCATGTCCAATTGATGAAAGACGTAAACCCGAGAGCCTTGGTCTCCGTTAAGGTTTCTACTCCCACAGATGTTGATATGGTTGCAATTGGAAGCTACTACGCTGGCGCCAATATACTGCAGATTGATGGAGGAATGGGAGGAACAGGCGCGGCTCCAGACATAGCTAAAAAGAATATTGCCATGCCGGTCGAGTACGCAATTCCAATCGTTCATAACTACTTGGTTGGCGAGGGCGTAAGAGAGGAAATGGTGATAATGGCAAGCGGTGGAATAAGAACAGCCTTTGACGTAGCTAAGATCATTGCATTGGGAGCGGATGGGGCAGTGATAGGAACCAGTGAACTAGTCGCCCTCGGATGCACTAGATGCGAGAACTGTGAGAGAGGAAGAGGCTGCCCTTCAGGCATAGCTACGACTGATCTATTTCTGATGAAACAAGTCAATCCAGAATGGGGTGCCCAGAGGGTAAGCAACCTGTACAATTCGTGGAAAACCCAATGGCATTACATTCTCACAAGGCTCGGATTGAGGAGTATAAGAGAACTCCGTCCGAAAGCTGCAGTCAAGTTCAAGGATGGCAGATTCAGCCAAATCGTTCACCTTGACCATCTGAGGTGATGACATGCCTAAATCTAGTAACAAAGCTACCGTTTCGATGAAGGAAACGCCGGACCATCTCTTTGGTGCAGAAGGCCGCAAGGAAGTGGCTGAGGGTGGATGCGGCGTCTTGGGAGTTGCTTGTACTGTTCCGATAGAAGGAAAGTACCTATTACAGCCGATGCTGCAGATGCACAATCGTGGCAACGGGAAGGGCGGTGGGATCGCAGCCGTCG
>JAUQYT010000331.1 GCA_030587605.1 Candidatus Njordarchaeum guaymasense | reverse complement strand
GTTTGTTACGCCGTTACCTGCGAACAATCCCGAAGCTACGAGAGCAAATCGACGATCCTACGGAAGCATCCGCCTTCACGAGACTAAAAGACAAAAATGTTCTGTACGAAATCTTCCCTCAACAAGAGGTAAAGTTTACGCACGACAGATTTTTTGAATATTTGTTGGCGCAGAACATTCTTTTAGAGCCATTTGACTCGGAACGTTGTTTAGACCTAATCAAAGAGGCTGAGAAGTTCGGGTCGTTACGGGGAGCCATCGAGACCGCGCTGATCCTTGGAAAGAGAAAGGACATAATTCGCGAGTTAGCAACCAAGGACATCTACGCAGTTAGAAGCGTCCTTATAGGAGCACTGGCGAGTCTGGCTGTTCAGGACCCAGAGACAATGTTTTCCTTTATGAAGGATCTTCTTACTGCGGATTCTATCGCTGCTAAGAGATTGACTGTGTTAGCCTCTGTTGAAATAAGGCCAGTTCCCGTTGACATACTAGAAGAAGCCATGAAAGACAAAAACCCGAGTGTCCGCAGATTGGCAGTCCAGTGTGCGTACTTAATTTGGACCAGAAACCATAAGGAAGGAGAGGATGTGGCCAGACGCATAGCATCAGTTGGATTACGGGATTTGGCTCGCCCATCCCTAGAGACGAGTTTTGAACTTCAAGAGAGAATATTCTTGAATCATTTCAAAGACCCTGACGCGGTTAGATTGGTCGATAGCTTAGGTATGGAGCGTCTGCGAACCAGCAGACTTCTCTCTCTTGCCAAAAAGAAGCCAATCCTATATATAGGAATCGAACTGACCCAGCGTATGTACACCACGTTGTGGGGTTGGCGTTATGAGGACGGGGTGTATCCAGTATTTTCGGTATCGGAGGAATACCGAGAGGCCGCTAGAGCTGTACTACCTTATCTTGATCCAAGTCAAAGACTTCCTGAAGAAGTGAAAAAGAACCTCTATGATGTAGCTACAGGTCCCTTTGCAGGCGTAGCGAGCCTTATACTGATTTATCAATTGCAGGCAAACCCGAACAACATTCTGCCTCTGGTCAGAGAACTTATGAAATCAAATGAGGACCGCAGAGTCCTAACAGGCATGCAAGCTCTCGCATTCGGAAGCAGGGTCCTTGATGGTCTTGAGCAAGACCTTGAGTTGGCTCGCGAAACGATTTATCAGAATCCTTCATACCGCCACAGGCTCCTTGACTTTGGCATGAACCTTTCTGCGCGCAGACCAGGCGAGATCGGGTTCATCACTTCTGTCATGAAAAGGGCGAAGGACGAGAGAAACATTGGAGCTCTTATCGACTCGATCCTTGAACTCGGAAATATAGGTATTCGCTTTCCAGAGAACAGCTTGTTAACCCTTGAGGTGGCCATTGACGATCCGCATGTGGAAGTACGTGAGGCGTTAATTCAAACTCTCAGTAAAATTCGCGTCTTTTATCCAGACAAAGTTGATAATTATCTTTGGAATAGGCGCCTTGAACTTCTGGGAAAGATACCATTCTTAGAGTTAGAACGCGTTCCCGTAGAAATATTTAGTGTGGTTGATTTTGTTCAGTATCTTTTCCAAAAGATGCCGCGAATGAGGGCTGTCCTAATAGAAATGCTGGAGAGGTACATTGACATGAAGAGCCAAGCTGACTTCCGTAAGCTCCTTAGGTTTTGCATCCGCAAATCCATTGACACATGGCTGGACAGGAAGGTCATGGAAGAGTACCTGCGGTTTGTCGAGGAAGATGCTATGGTGCGGCCTGGACAGGGGCGCTAATACCTCGCAGTAGTTGCGGTAATTGGGTCCTAGGAACTCCAAACTTCGCCTCTACGGTTGGTCTGTGGAGCGCGTTGTAGGTGCAGAAGGGTATGATTCTCCCATCGGGCAACGCGTAATGAATATTACACATCTGAGCACGCTCAAGATCGAAGTTATACAGGTCCATGAAATGCATCATTCCTATCATCATAATCTTTCCCATAATCGTTTCAATTGAAGCGTAGTTTCCTTCCTTGTACATGGCCGAGATAAGGCCCCTGAGTAGCCCAAAATCCACATATCTCAGGCTCTTTGCAAGCTCCCATTTAGCTCTAGTCCTCTTACCCTGTCCAGCATAATTTGAAACCTTGCTCAGGCTATGCACGAACTTTTCCACGTTCATACGCTTATTGATGGGCACCAACTCGTCCTTCTCCACAAAGACGAACGCGCCAACCCCGCAGGCAGGATGATTAGAGAAATCCGCATAGGGCTTTCCTTTCAAAGCAGCGACCGCCCTAGTAATCGGCGCAACAAAGGGAACGGGATAAAAATCTGTTTGCTTAATCTGCCCATCGGTCTGCTCTTCTATAAGCTTCGTGACCTCAGGGATAGTTATTCTAAGACGCCTCCTTTCTTCAGCGCTAACTCTTCCTGCGAAGCTAATGGGCTGCCCGTTAACGCCACTTATAACATCATTGTTTTTGGCCGCATATCTGATAATATCTCCCAACTGGTCGTCATTTACACCTCGTGCTATCGTAGGGACGAGCATTATCGATTTAAGGCCAATCCGTCTACTAGTCTCAACAACTTCAAATTTGAGCTTGTGAAGGTCTCTCCCCTTTGTCTTCAGGTAAGGTTCCGCAGTGACTCCTTCAAAGCTAAGGTAGAGCGTACTCATACCTGCATCAACAATTCTTTGAAAGTAAGGAATGTCCTTAACGAGCCTGAGACCGTTAGTGTTGACTTCCACATGATCTATTCCTCTCTGTTTCGCATACTGAACTAGCTCAGGCAGATCGTCTCTGAGGGTGGGCTCACCCCCGCTGAATTGTAATGCACTAGGTGGCAGAGGTTTGTTAGAGACAAGGTTATCTATCATGTTTTTAGCCTGCTGATTAGTAACTTCGTAGACAGGGGAGTTGGGATTGTTGGCATTTGCAAAGCAGATCGGACAGTTAAGGTTGCATCTGTTGGTGAGATCGATGATTGCAAGCAACGTTCGACTCCTGTGATTGGGGCAGATCCCGCAATCGTAGGGACAGCCCCTCACAATTTTTGTCCGCGGATTCTCGAGCCTCATCCCCTGCATGAAGTACTCCATGGCCTTCTGATACTGTTCAAAGTCGCCCCAATAGACATCTTCGTATTCACCATGCTCTGCACACCTTTTTCTAATCATTAATTTGCCGTTCTCTTCGATCAGCTGCGCGTCAATTACAGCAAGACATTCCGGGCAGAGGCTTTTCGTCGTTCTCACGATGTTCAAGCTTCACACCCCGACAGTGTTGGTATAGTTTCTTCCATCATAGGTATTAGCTCCTCCTCCTGTTCACTCGCTCTTCTGCTCCGCCATTCCTCGACCGGAATGCTGAACATCCTTTCCATGGCAGGTCGGTGCAACGTTTGGTAGGAGCAGAAGGGCACTCTCGATCCGTCCGGTAAGATCTGATGAATAACACACATCTGAAGCCGTTCCAAGTCGAAGTTGTATTTATCCATGAAATGCATCGTCCCTATAAAGACCATGTGAAGAAGAAGTTGCCCAAGCGCTTTCCAATTGTCCACATCACCAGCAACATCCTTCACGAGTGGGAGCAAAGTGCGCATACCAGCCAGTCGGACACCTGTTAACGCCTTAGTGACGTAGACCT